>NZ_JBFAET010000103.1:0-31937 GCF_040642095.1 Streptomyces sp. NPDC020362 | reverse complement strand
GCGGAGCGTCTCGGCCGAGACGCCCGCCTCGGCCGCGATCTCGGCCATGCTCCGCCCGCCACGGGCCTCGCGCAGCAGCAGCCCGAGCCGTTCACCGCGTTCGCGCTCTTCGGGAGTGAGAGGGGTTCGCACCATGGAGCCCATTCTAATACCGCCCCGCCACTCGCTCCCCATTCAAATACCGGTATAGTAATTGGCATGGTGGAACTGAAGACGGACACATCGATCGACGCGATGCACGCGGCGGGCCAGGTCGTCGGACGGGCCCTGACGGCCGTACGACGGGCCGCGAACGTCGGCGTCTCCCTGCTGGAGCTGGACGAGGTGGCGCGCGAGGTGCTGCGCGAGGCCGGGGCGTCCTCGCCGTTCCTCGGCTACCGCCCCTCCTTCGCCCCGACCGCCTTCCCCGCGGTCATCTGCGCCTCGGTCAACGACGCGATCGTGCACGGCATCCCCACCCGCTACCGTCTGCGCGACGGCGACCTGGTCTCCGTCGACTGCGGCGCCACCCTGGACGGCTGGGCGGGCGACTCGGCGATCAGCTTCACGGTCGGCCGCCCGCGCCCGGCGGACCTGCATCTGATCGACACCGCCGAGCGCGCCCTGGCGGCCGGCATCGAGGCGGCCGTCGTCGGCAACCGCATCGGCGACATCGCCCACGCCGTCGGCCGGGTGTGCCGCACGGCGGGCTACGGCATCCCGGCCGGCTTCGGCGGCCACGGCGTGGGCCGCCGCATGCACGAGGACCCGGAGGTCCCCAACGAGGGCCGTCCCGGCCGGGGTCTCGCGTTGCGCCACGGCATGGTCCTGGCGATCGAGCCGATGGTGATCGCGAGCGGCAAGGACGCCTACTACGAGGCGGACGACGGCTGGACCCTGCGCACCGGTGACGGCTCCCGAGCGGCCCATGCGGAACACACGGTGGCGATCACGGAGTCGGGCCCGAGGGTTCTCACGGAGAGGCGATAGGGCAGCCGGCCTCGGGGGCGCGGGGAACTGCGCGGGCAGCCACGACGGACCCGCACCCGCGCAAGGACACTCGCCCCCGATGATCAGGCGCTCGCGCACATGCCAGCCGCAGGCATCCGTGCCAAGGTGTTAGCAACGAGCACCAAAGGAACGGAACGCCATGACCAACGGCTATCCTCCTGACCCCTTCGGTGAATTCCTGGGCCGCTATTTCGGCGGAGCCGCCGGCGGAGGCACCGGTCCCCGCCACATCGACATCGGCCGCCTGCTCAGCCAGCCGGCCCGCGAGCTGGTCAGAGGGGCCGCCCAGTACGCCGCCGAGCACGGCAGCCGGGACCTGGACACCCAGCACCTGCTGCGCGCGGCCGTCGCCGCCGAGCCCACCCGGAGCCTGCTCAGCCGATCCGGTACGGACCCGGACTCGCTGGCGACGGAGATCGACGACCGCGCGGGCCCCGTCCAGCATCCGCCGGGCGAGGTGCCGCCGCCGACCTCGCTGTCCCTCACCCCGGCCGTCAAGCGCGCCCTGCTCGACGCGCACGACATGGCGCGGGCGAGCGGTGCCGGGTACATCGGCCCTGAGCACGTGCTGAGCGCGCTGGCGGCGAACCCGGACTCGGCGGCGGGGCACATCCTGAACGCGGCACGTTTCCCGTCGGGCGCGCTGCCGCCGGAGGCCCCGGAGATCACCCAGACACGACCGGAGCGGCAGCGGCCCACCGGCACGCCGACCCTCGACAAGTACGGCCGCGATCTGACCGATCTGGCCCGCGAGGGCCGGGTCGACCCGGTCATCGGCCGCGACGAGGAGATCGAGCAGACCATCGAGGTGCTGTCCCGGCGCGGGAAGAACAACCCCGTGCTGATCGGCGACGCGGGGGTCGGCAAGACGGCCATCGTCGAGGGGCTCGCGGAGCGGATCGCGGACGGGGACGTGCCGGACGTCCTGGCCGGGCGGCGGGTGGTCGCCCTGGACCTGACCGGGGTGGTCGCGGGCACCCGCTACCGGGGCGATTTCGAGGAGCGCCTGAACACCATCGTGGAGGAGATCCGCGCCCACTCCGACCGGCTGATCGTATTCATCGACGAGCTGCACACCGTCGTCGGCGCCGGTTCGGGGGGCGAGGGCGGTGCGATGGACGCGGGCAACATCCTCAAGCCCGCGCTCGCCCGGGGCGAGCTGCACATCGTGGGCGCGACCACGCTGGAGGAGTACCGCAGGATCGAGAAGGACGCGGCGCTGGCCCGCCGGTTCCAGCCGATCCTGGTGCCCGAGCCGACGACCGAGGACACGGTCGAGATCCTGCGCGGGCTGCGCGACCGGTACGAGGCCCACCACCAGGTCCGCTACACCGACGAGGCGCTGGTGGCCGCGGTGGAGCTGTCCGACCGCTATCTCACCGACCGCAGGCTGCCGGACAAGGCCATCGACCTCATCGACCAGGCGGGCGCCCGGGTGCGCCTGAACTCCCGGACGAAGGGCACGGACGTACGCGCGATGGAGCGCGAGGTCGAGCAGCTGGTCCGGGACAAGGACCAGGCGGTCGCCGACGAGCAGTACGAGCAGGCCACGCAGCTGCGCGACCGGATCGGCGGTCTGAAACAGCGGATCGCCGCGGCCAGCGGCGGCGACGAGGCCGACGAGGGGCTGAACCTGGAGGTGACGGCGGAGGCCATCGCCGAGGTGGTGTCCCGGCAGACCGGCATCCCGGTCAGCCGGCTGACCCAGGAGGAGAAGGAGCGGCTGCTCGGTCTGGAGGCGCATCTGCACCAGCGGGTGGTCGGCCAGGAGCAGGCGGTCGCCGTGGTCGCCGAGGCCGTGCTGCGCTCCCGCGCCGGACTCGCCAGCCCCGACCGCCCCATCGGCAGTTTCCTCTTCCTCGGCCCGACGGGCGTCGGCAAGACCGAGCTGGCCCGGGCGCTGGCCGAGGCCCTGTTCGGCAGCGAGGACCGGATGGTCCGCCTCGACATGAGCGAGTACCAGGAGCGGCACATGGTCTCCCGGCTGGTGGGCGCCCCGCCCGGGTACGTCGGCCATGAGGAGGCCGGGCAGCTCACCGAGGTGGTGCGCAGGCACCCGTACTCGCTGCTCCTGCTCGACGAGGTGGAGAAGGCCCACCCGGACGTCTTCAACATCCTCCTGCAGGTCCTCGACGACGGCCGGCTCACCGACTCCCAGGGCCGCACGGTGGACTTCGCCAACACGGTCATCGTGATGACCAGCAACCTCGGCTCCGACGTCATCGGCCGGCGCGGTGCCGGGATCGGCTTCGGGCCGGGCGGCGCGGACGCCGACGAGGAGGCACGTCGCGAGCAGATCCTGCGGCCGCTGCGCGAGCACTTCCGGCCGGAGTTCCTGAACCGGATCGACGAGATCGTGGTCTTCCGGCAGCTCACGAGCGAGCAACTGCGGCAGATCACCGACCTGTTGCTGGAGCGCACCCGCCGGCTGCTGGACGGGCAGGGCGTCGGCGTCGAGTTCACGGACGCGGCCGTGGACTGGATCGCCGAGCACGGCTACCAGCCCGAGTACGGCGCCCGCCCGCTGCGCCGCACCATCCAGCGGGAGGTCGACAACCAGCTGTCCCGGCTGCTGCTGGACGGCACGATCACCCACGGCAGCCGGGTCAGGGTGGACGTACAGGGCGGGCAGCTGGACTTCCGTGCGCAGGAAACGCCGCCGCCCGCCCCGGAGCCGGTGTCGTAGGGACACCCGCCCGGCTGCGGTGACGCGGGAACGCCAGCCCCGGAGCCGGTGGCGCGGGGCCCCCGACTCCGGAGCCGGTGTCTCAGGAGGCAGGGTTACGGTGCCGGTGTCTCAGGGAGGCGGGGTTACGGCGCCGGGTCCACCACCATCGCCGAGCCGCCGCCACGCCGTACCTTCTCGGCCGCGGCCAGCCACTTGCCGCCGGGCAGCCGCTGGACGCCGGTCGCCGCTCCGATCTCGGGGTTGAGCGAGAAGGAGTGCCCGATGGCCTCCAGCTTCCCTCTCAGGTCGCTGTTGTAGAGGGCGGGTTCCAGCTCCGTCCTGGCCGCGTTGCGCTGGCTGGCGCGCGGTGCGGCGATCGCGTCGACCAGCGGCAGATGCCGGTCGAGGAACCCGGTCAGGGTCTGCAGCACGGTGGTGATGATGGTCGCGCCGCCGGGCGAACCGAGCGCCACCACGGGCCTGTCGTGCCGGTCGAGGACGATGGTCGGCGAGATGGACGAACGCGGTCGCTTGCCCGGTCCCGGCAGGTTCGGGTCGTGCACGGCCGGGTTGGCCGGGGCGAAGGAGAAGTCGGTCAGCTCGTTGTTGAGCAGGAAGCCCCGGCCGGGCACGGTGATGCCGCTGCCGCCGGTCTGCTCGATGGTGAGCGTGTAGGAGACGACGTTGCCCCACTTGTCGGCCACGGTGAGGTGGGTGGTGTTCTCGCCCTCGTACGTCGTCGGGGCGGCCTTGCCGGCGGTGGCACAGGCGGCAGGACGGCGCGGGTCGCCGGGCGCGAGCGGGCTGGTGAGCACCGCGTCGTCGGTGATCAGGCAGGCGCGCGAGTCCGCGAACCGCTGCGAGAGCAGCTGCTCGGTCGGGACGTCCTCGAAGGCGGGGTCGCCGACCCAGCGCCCGCGGTCGGCGAAGGCGATACGGCTGGCCTCGATGTAGTGGTGCAGGTACTGCACCTCGCTCGCCTTCGAAAGGTCGCTCTTCTCCAGGATGTTGAGCGCCTCGCCCACCGTGGTGCCGCCCGAGGAGGAGGGCGCGATCGAGTACACCTGCAGACCGCGGTACGAGGTCTTCGTGGGCCGCTGGAGCTTGGCGTAATAGGCGGCCAGGTCCTTGTCGGAGAGCTTTCCGGGGCGTGCCTTCCAGCCGGAAGCCGGGTCCACCGGCGGCTTGTCGACCGTGTCGACGATGTCCCGGCCGAGGTCGCCGTGGTAGATCGCACCGACGCCCTTCCGCGCCAGCTCCTGGTAGGTCCGGGCGAGGTCGGGGTTCTTGAAGGTGGAGCCGACGGCCGGCAGCTGTCCGCCCGGCAGGAACAGCTCGGCGGTGTCGGGGAAGTAGCGGAACCGGGTCTCGTTGGAGGCGGTCTGCGAACGGAAGGTGTCGTCCACCGTGAAGCCGTCGCGGGCGATCCGCTCGGCCGGTTTCAGGACCGTACCGAGGCTCCTGCTGCCCCAGTGGTCCAGCGCCGTCTGCCAGGTGGCCGGGGTGCCCGGGGTGCCGACGCTCAGGCCGCTGCTGACGGCGTCGGCGAAGGCGAGCGGCTTGCCGTTCTCCACGAACAGGTTCGAGTCGGCGGTCAGCGGCGCGGTCTCGCGGCCGTCGATGGTGTGCACGGTACGGGACTTGGCGTCGTAGTAGACGAAGTAGCCGCCTCCGCCGATGCCGGCCGAGTAGGGCTCGGTGACGCCGAGCGCGGCTGCGGTGGCGACGGCTGCGTCGACCGCGTTGCCGCCCTTCTTGAGCACCTCGATGCCGGCGGCGGAGGCGTCCGCGTCGACGCTCGCCACGGCGCCGCCGTAGCCGACGGCCACCGGAACCTTCGTGGGCGTCTTGCCCGTCGGGGCGGGCGGGCCCGCCGCCCCCACCGACACCATGGCGGCCGAGACCGCCAGAACCGCCAGTTTCCGCGTGCCAGGACGACCCATCCGAACCTCCCGTCGGGACAGTCCGCGCAGCCTAACGAGATTGCCGTCACCCCGACAGTACGCCTGGAGGGCCCGCCACACGAACGTCACACGTCGAACGCCGGTACGTATCCGTTGCCCGGGCCCGCTAGCATGCGCGGCCATGAACGACGACGTGCGCAATATCGTCCTGGGCGTCATAGCGGCCGGCATCAGTGCCGCGCTCGGCTGGCTCGCCCGCACCTATCTGTGGAGACGCAAGCTGCGACGCAAGCAGGCCTTCTTCGGCCTGCCGGAGAACTCGGAGTCCCTGCTCGTCGTCAACCGTGACCCGGCCACCGCGGAGCCGGCCGTCCACCGTTTCGACGTCTTCGCGCTGCTGGAACTCTCCGCGCTGATCAAGGACTGCGGCGCGCATCTGCAGATGGTCACGCAGGACGCGCCGCAGCAGGGGTTCGGCGAGCGCACCGAGTTCTGCGTGGGCGGCCCGGCGTCGAACCGGCGGATGCTGGCCCACATGGCGGCGATGCTGCCCGGCATACGCGTGAACGTCGATGCCGAACCCGGCCCGGACCGGGGCGCATTCCAGATCGGCGGCGAGCGGTACCGCATGGAGCCGGGGGTCACCGAGTACGTCCTGCTGGCGCGCCTGACCGCGGGCCGGCAGACCCGTCCGGTGTTCCTCTTCTGCGGGCAGCGGGCCATCACCAACCAGGCCGCCACCCGCTATCTCGCCCGCAACCACGAGCGGTTGAGCCGCAAGCACGGCACCGGCTCCTTCGTGCTGCTGCTGAAGGTGGTCAACTCCCAGGCGTACGGCCCCGATCTCTGCGAGCTGGTCGCGGATGTGACGAGGGCGGCGCAGGCACCCCTTCCGGCGACGGAGACGGCGCGTACCTCGCACCGGGCGTCGTAGCGTTCAACAATCTTTACCGGCACGTAACTTACCGACGGGTTACTTACGGTAAGTCTGGCCGGTTACCGTCGGGTCACTTTGTATTTACACGAGTGAGGAGTGACCCATGGGACACGGTCGCACCACCTTGCGCACCTCAGCCGTCGGCGCCGTGTGCGCGGCGCTGGTCGCCGGAACCGTCGTCGGCCTGGCTCCGGCCGCCCAGGCCGCGCCGTCCGTCCGCTTCGTGGACATCACCGGCGACGGCGGCACCGTACTGAAGGCGAACGTCGTCGCGCCCGCGGACGCCGACGGCTCGCACCGCTACCCGCTCGTCGTGCTGCCCACGAGCTGGGGCCTGCCGCAGGTGGAGTATCTCGCCCAGGCGCAGAAACTCGCCGACTCCGGTTATGTGGTGCTCACCTACAACGTGCGCGGCTTCTGGCAGTCGGGCGGCCAGATAGAAGTGGCGGGTCCGCCCGACATAGCGGACGCCTCCAAGGTCATCGACTGGGCTCTGGCCAACACACCGGCGGACCCGCAGCACGTCGGCATGGCGGGCGTCTCCTACGGCGCCGGGATCAGTTTGCTCGCCGCCGCCCACGACAAGCGGATCAAAGCCGTCGCCGCGCTCAGCGGCTGGGCCGACCTGATCAACTCCATCTACTCGGGCCGCACCCAGCACCTCCAGGCGGCCGCCGTGCTGGACGGCGCGGGCACCCTCACCGGCCGCGAGAGCCCCGAACTGCGCGAGATCTTCGACAACCTGTACTCGTCCAACCTGGACAAGGAACAGGAGATGATCGACTGGGGCAAGAAGCGTTCGGCGGCGACCTACATCGACCAGCTGAACAAGAACGGCGCCGCGGTCATGCTCGCCAACGCCTGGGGCGACACGGTCTTCCCGGCCAACCAGTACGCCGACTTCTACGAGAAGCTCACCGTCCCCAAGCGGCTGGAGATGCGTCCCGGCGACCACGCGACCGCCGAACTGACCGGCCTGTTCGGGCTGCCCAACGACGTGTGGACGGACACCGGCCGCTGGCTCGACCACTATCTCAAGGGCGTCGACAACGGCATCGACCGCGAACAGCCCGTCCAGCTGAAGTCCCGTAGCGCGGGGGGATACGAGGGCTACCCGGACTGGAAGTCGGTCGGCGCGACCCGCCGGAAGATCGAGCTGGCGGGCTCCACCACGATCCACGCGAACATCGACTCGGGCGCGGACGGCGGGATCGTCTTCCTCTCCAGCATCCTGGACCAGGTCGCCCAGTTGCCGCCCGTCGCCTCGATCCCGCTGCTGCCGCGCCGCTGGGCGGCCGTGTGGCAGTCGGAGCGGTACGGCACGGCCCAGCAGGTGCGCGGGACGGCCTCGCTGCACACCACGCTCACCCCGACCAAGGAGAGCGGCACCCTCATCGCCTACCTGTACGACGTGGGGCCGCTCGGCTTCGGCAAGCTGGTCACCAACGCGCCTTACACCTGGCACGGGCGGACGCCCGGCGAGCCGTTCGACGTGGACCTGGACCTGTTCTCCACGGCCTACGACGTCCCCGCCGGGCACCGCCTCGCGTTGGTGGTCGACACCGTCGACCCGTTGTACATCGAGCACAACCCGTCCGGCGCGCAGCTGACCTTCTCCTCGCCCTCGGACGACCCGTCGTACGTGTCCGTCCCCGTGCGCGAGCAGTGATCTCCGGCTGCCGCCGGACGAGCCTGGCCCGTGTGAACTGCCACCCCCTACGGTCTCGGGGCCGTGGGGGGCTCCCCACCCGGCAGCAGCGTCCCAGGTTCGGCCGTGACGAGAGCCACGGCCTCGGTCTTGGGACTGCGCTGCTCACGGCGGGACACCCAGCCGGCGAACCACGAGAGCAGCATGCACATCCCGATGTAGATCGGCGAGATCACCATCACCACAGGGATGAAGGGCAAATCGTAGTCGAGGTTCGACGCGATGAGCTTCCCGGCGTGGAGGAACTCCTCGTAGGTGATGAGATAGCCGAGGGAGGTGTCCTTCAGGGCCACCACCAGCTGGCTGATGATGGCGGGCAGCATGGCCCGCACCGCCTGCGGTACGAGGACGTGCGCCATCACCTGGGTCTTGCGCATGCCGAGCGCGAACGCGGCCTCCTTCTGGCCGCGTTCGACGGCGTTCACGCCGGAGCGGAGGACCTCGGCGAGCACCGAGCCGTTGTAGAGCGTGAGTCCGGCGACGAGTGCGGGCAGCGGCTGCACCTTCAGCGCCACGAAGATGAAGAAGATCATCACCAGCACGGGCATCGCGCGGAAGAACTCCACGACGATCGTGGCCAGCCACCGCACCGGCCGGTGGTCCGACAGCCTTCCGGTCGCCAGCAGCCCGCCGAGGGCCAGCGAGCACACGGCCGCGATCGAGAACGCCTTGAGGGTGTTGCCGAGGCCGCGCAGGAGCAGCTCCTGGATGCCCTTGTACTCGAAGGGCATCCACTTGGTGTAGGTGAACTGGCCGGTGTCGAAGAGGAGGTACAGGATCCAGGCGGCCAGCGCGAGAAGGGCGACGGCGGACAGCACACCGTAGGCGACGTGCCGTCGTCTGGTGGCGGGACCCGGAATGTCGTAGAGCGCGGTGGCTGCCCCGGTCATCGGGCGACTCCCCACGTCCGTTCCAGCAGATTGAACAGGGCGCTGATGGAGAGCGTGATGATCAGGTAGCCGACGGCGATCCAGACGAAGGTCCAGACGATGTTGTAGCCGAGTTCGTTGATGGTCTTGTAGGTGCCGAGCAGCTCGGTGACGCTGAACGCGCCCGCGATCGCGGAGTTCTTGGCGAGCGCGATGAGCGTGGAACCGACCGGCGGGATCACCGACCGGAACGCCTGCGGCAGCACCACCAGGGACAGGGTCTGGCGGAAGTTCATGCCGAGGCTGCGGGCGGCCTCGCCCTGTCCGGTGGGGACGGTGTTGATCCCTGAGCGCAGCGCCTCGCAGATGAACGCGGAGGTGTAGCAGCCGAGGGCGAGGACCGCGAACACCTCGAAGGGCAGCACGACTCCGAACCGGGGCAGTCCGAGGAGAACCGCGAAGAACAACAGGGTCAGCGGGGTGTTGCGCAGGACCGTCACCCACGCCGTGCCGAAGAAGCGCAGGGAGGCGACGGGGGCGACCCTGAAGGAGGCCATCAGGAAGCCGAGCACCAATGCCAGCAGGGAGGAGTAGACGGTCAGTTCGACCGTGCCGAGGAACCCCTCCCAGTAGGTCGAGAAGTTGTCTGTCAGTACGTTCATGCCGTCCTCGCTCAGCTCGCCGGGTAGCGGTCGATCGCGGGCGGGTGGGGTGCGGGCACGCCGGACAGGCCGAGCGTCGCCTCGTAGGCCTTCTTCCAGTCGCCGTTCTTCTCCCGTGCCTCCAGGGCGTCGTCGAGGGCGAAGCGCAGGGCGGTGTCGCCGCGCGGGACGCCGATGCCGTAGGGCTCCTTCGAGAAGGGCTTGCCGACGACCTTGAGTTCGTTCGGCGCCTTGGCCGCGTAGCCGATGAGGATGGCGTCGTCGGTGGTGACCGCGTCGACCTGATAGGTGAGCAGGTTGTCGACGCACACCGAGTAGGTGTCGTAGGCGACCGGGATCGCCTTCGGGTAGTCGGCCTTGATGCGCTGGTAGGGCGTCGAACCGGCCGCCGAGCAGACGCGTTTGCCGTCGAGGTCCTGCGGCCCGTGGATGTCGTTCTCGTCCTTGCGGACGAGCAGGGACTGGCCGGCCATGTAGTAGGGGCCGGCGAAGCCTACGAGCTTCTTGCGGTTGTCGTTGATGGTGTAGGTGCCGACGTAGTAGTCGATCTGGCCGTTCTGCAGCGCGGTTTCCCGGTTGGCGGAGGCGATCGTCTTGAAGCGGATCGTCTTCGGGTCGAAGCCGAGGGAGGCCGACATCATCCTGGCGATCTCGATGTCGAAGCCGGAGTAGGTGCCGGTCGCCGGGTCCTTCTCGCCGAGGTAGGGCTGGTCCTCCTTGGCGCCGACGACGAGGTGTCCGCGCTTCTTCGCGCGGGTCCAGGTCGGGGATTCGGGCAGGCTGAAGCCCTGGGCCACCTGGTAGACGGGGAGTCTGTCGGTCGCGGGGCCCTTGCCGGGCGGGCTGCCCTCCTTGCCGCAGGCGGCGGCGAGCAGCGCGAGCACCCCGAGGAGGGCCCGCAGGGCGGGGCGGGGGCGGAGCACACGGGTGGTACGGGACATGGGTCGCACTCCCCCGGTCAGTGCTTGAGGATCTTGGAGAGGAAGTCCTTGGCGCGATCGCTGCGCGGGTTGGTGAAGAACTCCTCCGGGCTGCGGTCCTCGACGATCCGGCCGTCGGCCATGAAGACGACCCGGTTGGCGGCGGAGCGGGCGAAACCCATCTCATGGGTGACGACGACCATGGTCATGCCCTCGCGGGCCAGCTGCCGCATGACCTCCAGCACCTCGTTGATCATCTCGGGGTCGAGGGCGGAGGTGGGCTCGTCGAACAGCAGGGCCTTGGGTTCCATGGCGAGGGCGCGGGCGATGGCCACGCGCTGCTGCTGGCCGCCGGAGAGCTGCGCCGGGTACTTGGCGGCCTGGTTCAGCAGGCCGACCCTGTCCAGGAGTTCCCGGGAGCGGCGGTCGGCGTCCTCCTTCCTGCGTCTTCGGACCTTGACCTGTGCGAGGGAGACGTTCTGCAGGACCGTCTTGTGGGCGAAGAGGTTGAAGGACTGGAAGACCATGCCGACCTCGGCGCGGAGCCGGGCGAGGGCCTTGCCCTCCTCGGGCAGCGGCTGACCGTCCAGCCTGATCGTCCCGGAGTGGATCGTCTCCAGCCGGTTGATCGTCCTGCACAGCGTCGACTTTCCCGACCCGGACGGGCCGATGACCACGACCACCTCACCCTTGCCGACGGTGAGGTCGATGTCCTGCAGGACATGCAGGTCCCCGTAGTACTTGTTGACGTCACGCAGCTCGATCAACGGATCGACGGCCATGCGCAGCCCTACTCACTCTCAGCCGTGTCGTGGTTGCCGCAAACTATCCAGACACGGGTGGAGTTGAGGGACGACACGCACTTTTCGGGCAAAAGCCGTATTTATCACGCCTTTATCCGCCGAGGCGTCAGGCCTCCGCGACCTCCGCATACAGCTGCGACAGCTCGGGGACGCCGCTCGCGGCCCACGCCCGGCCGGGCTCCACGACCTCGACCTCCCGGCCGGAGGCGAGCCGCAGGACGGGCTCGCCGTCGGAACGGATCTCCCAGACGGCGCCGGGTACGGTGCGTACGACGACCGTGCCCAGGTACAGCCCGGCGTCGTTGCCCAGCCAGGGCAGGACCTCCGCGTCGTCGCGCCAGCGCGGCACCAGCTGGTCCAGGGCCTCCAGGGAGGCCGGTGTGTCGTCGAGCCGGACTCCGGCCCGGGCCGCCTGCGAGCGCAGCAGTTCGCACTCGGACAGGAGCGCGGCGATCCCCTCGGGGTCGGCGGGAAGCTCCCCCGCGCTCGAATCAGCTCGCGCGGGGGCACCCCCACCGTCACCGTTCTTCTTGTGCCGGTGGCCCAGGAACGGAATGTTCATGGACCCAGCGTGGCATCACACGTCGAGGTCGACCACCACCGGCGCGTGATCGGACGCGCCCTTGCCCTTGCGCTCCTCGCGGTCGACGTAGGCGTCCTTGACGGCCCCCGCGAACGGCGCGTTGCCGTACACCAGGTCGATGCGCATACCGCGGTTCTTCGGGAAGCAGAGCTGGCGGTAGTCCCAGTACGTGAACGGGTGGTCGTACTTCAGGGGCCGCGGGACCACGTCGGCGAGGCCGGCCTCGCGCAGGGACGCGAGCGCGGCGCGCTCGGCGGGGGTGACGTGGGTGAGGCCCTCGAAGGCGGCCGTGTCGTAGACGTCGTCGTCGGTCGGCGCCACGTTGTAGTCGCCCAGGACCGCGAAGGGGCGGCTGCCGGAGGCGTCGCCGGCCACGGCGGCCTTCAGGGCCTCGAACCACTGGAGCTTGTAGGCGTAGTGCGGGTGGTCCACCTCACGGCCGTTGGGCACGTACACCGACCAGACGCGGACCGGGCCGCAGGTCGCCGAGACGGCGCGCGGCTCGGTCTCGCCGTCGTAGCCCGGGTCGCCGGGCAGGCCCTTGACCACGTCCTCCAGGCCGACGCGGGAGAGCACCGCCACGCCGTTCCACCGGCCGGTCGCGTGGACCGCCGACTCGTAGCCCAGCTCGCGCAGCTGGTCGAACGGGAACTGCTCCTCGGCGATCTTGGCCTCCTGGAGGCAGAGCACGTCGGTGCCACTGGTCTCCAGCCAGGCCAGCAGCCTCGGGAGGCGGGCGGTGATCGAGTTCACGTTCCAGGTAGCGATGCGCATGCTCCACAACCTACCCGGCGGGTGTGACAACCCGGCCCCGGCTCAGACGTCCGCGGTCCCTCCCGGAGCGAGTCGCAGGTGGTCCGTGCCGCCCAGGGCGCCGATCTGGCGGTCGTAGATCGGCCGGGCCAGGTCGGTGAGCAGTGCGTCGTGGACGTCGTAGGCACGCTGCGGCCCGACCTCACGGACGTAGTCGATGACCTCGGCGATCTTGTTCCAGGGGGCCATCACCGGAAGCATCAGCGTCTCCACCGGGTGGTCCGGGACGGTGAGCGCGTCGCCGGGGTGGAAGACCCTGCCGCCGTCGATCAGGTAGCCGACGTTGGTGATGCGCGGGATGTCCGGGTGGATCACCGCGTGCAGCTCGCCGTGGACCTGGACGTCGAAGCCCGCGGCCGTGAAGGTGTCGCCGTGGCCCACGGTGTGCACGCGGCCGGGGAAGGCGGCCGTGATCTGGTCCGCGACGGACTTCAGGGTCCAGATCCCGGCGGCCGGGTTCGCCTCCAGCGCGGCGCGCAGCCGTCCCTCGTCGAAGTGGTCCGGGTGCTCGTGCGTGACCAGGATCGCGTCCGCGCCGACCGCCGCGTCCTGCTCGCTGAAACCTCCGGGGTCGATGACGAGCGTCCGCCCGTCCTTGTCGAGGCGGACGCAGGCGTGGGACTTCTTGGTGAGCTTCATGTCTCCCCATCCTGCCGCCCGCGGCCGCCCGGCGGCCTCACCCGGCGGGAGTGGTCTCCTCGCGGATGACCTGCTGAGCCACCTCGAAGGCGCTGCTCGCCACCGGGACACCGCAGTACACGGCGGCCTGGAGCAGCACCTCCTTGATCTCGTCCGGGGTGAGACCGTTGCGCAGCCCGGCACGGGTGTGGGAGGCCAGCTGGTCCAGGTGACCTCCGGCGACCAGCGCGGTGAGCGTGATGCAGCTGCGGGTACGGCGGTCCAGTCCCGGCCGGTCCCAGATCTCCCCCCAGGCGTAGCGGGTGACGAACTCCTGGAAGTCGCCGGAGAAGTCGTCGGCCTGTTCCAGGGCCCGGTCGACGTGCGCGTCGCCCAGCACCTCCCGGCGGATCTTCAGCCCGGTCCCGTACCGGTCCGGCGGGCCGAGCGGCTGGGGCGGCACGAGCGCCGGGGCGATCTCGGCGACGGGCACCACCTGCGGTGGCGGGGCGATGGCCGGGTTCACCGGAGCGGCCGGCAGAGCCGTCTGGCCGGTGTCGAAGGGCTGCTGCCAGGCGGTGGAGAAATGCCGCACCAGCAGGTCGGTGACGGCGGCCGGCTGCTCGACCGGCACCAGGTGGGAGGCGCCGGGCACGACCGCGAGCCGGGCGTCCGGTATTCCGGCGACCAGGGTGCGGGCCTCGGCCGGTCCGGTGACCTGGTCGTCGGAGCCGACCAGCACCAGGGTCGGCACCCCGACCCGGCCCAGCTCGGGCCGGACGTCGAATCCGGCGAGGGCCTCGCAGGCGGCTATGTAGCAGCCCGGGTCGGTGGTGCGCACCATCTGCACCGCCCACTCGGTGATCGCGGGCTGAGCGGCGGCGAACCCGCCGGTGAACCAGCGGTCGGGCGCGGTCCGGGCGATCGGGTCGAGGCCGTTGGTACGGACGATCACCCCGCGCTGGCGGAACTCGTCGGCGGTGCCGAACCGGGGCGAGGCGGCGACCACGGCGAGCGAGGCGAGGCGCTCGGGGTGGCGCAGCGCCAGTTCGATGCCGATCGCACCGCCCAGCGCGCAGCCGGCGTAGCCGAAGCGCTGCACGCCGAGGGCGTCCAGCGTGGCCAGCAGCCGGGCCGCCAGACCGGCGACCGAGCCGGCCGGGTGGGCGGGGGCGCCGCCGTGGCCCGGCAGGTCGAACCGGAAGATCCGCCACTGCTTCGACAGTTCGGGGACCTGGCGGTCCCACATGTGCCATGTGGTACCCAGGGAGGGACCCAGGATCAGGACAGGTGCGTCTTCTGGCCCGTCAAAGCGGTATTGCAGGGTGTTCGGTGGTGTCTCGCTCACCCGTCAGACCCTCTCATCTCTCACGGCTGCCTTTATAGCGGGGGTTATGGCTGTGTGGGCCCGACCAGGTGGAAGACCTCCCGGGCCGCGTAGCGTTCGAGGCATCGGACGATTTCGCGACGGGTCTTGCCCTCCTTGCTGCGGCGTTCGTAGTAGTCCTGGGTGCGCGGGTCGAAGCGCAGGCGAGTCTGCACGATCCGGTGCAGAGCGGCGTTGGCCTGCCGGTCGCCGCCACGGTTGAGGCGACGGTACCGCCGACTGCCCGAGGAACGCTCCACGGGGCTCACCCCGCACAGCGCGGCGAAGGACGCCTCACTGCCCATGCGCCGGCCGCCCGGCCCGGCCGCACCCACGACATCACCGCCGCCCGCCGCGACCGCATCCTGGCCCACCTGCGTGCTGCCGGCCTCGGCGCCCTGGCCGACCTGGGCTTCCTCGGCCTGGACGACGACGGGGACGATCCCGTGGTCGTCACCGGCTTCAAGGCCACCCGCGCCCGCGGGCTGGCATCCGCCGAGAAGGAGGCCAACCGGGTCCTGGCCGCCGGACGCGTCCCCGTCGAACGCGGCTTTGCCCACCTGAAGAACGGGCGGATCCTCACCAAGCTCCGTGCTGACCCCGCCCGAGCCACCCATCTGTTTCACGCGCTGCTCGTCCTGACGAACATCGAGACCACTACCGACAATTGATCTCTATCGCAGGTAGCCCACGATCAGCACATGCCCCCGGAACAGCGTCACCGGGCCGGGATCGGCTGAGTGAGATTCACCGGGTTGCCGTCGGGGTCCTGGATGTGGGCGACACGCTGTCCCCACGGCATGTCGTTGGGGCCGCCGCGGACCGAGCCGCCCAGCGCCGCCACCCGGCCGAGCGTCTCGTCGACGTCGTCGACACCGATGCTGAGCAGGATCCGCGGTGCCGCCCCGGTCCCCGGGTTCGCCTTGACCACCAGCCCGAGGTCGGTGTCGCCGATGCGCAAGCCGAGGTAGAAGGCCGGGCCTTGCGCCGGTACCCGGAAGATCTCCTCGGCGCCGAACAATTTCGTATAGAAGCCGAGCAGGACGTCCTGGTCGGCAGTGATGATCACTGGCTGGATGGTGGACATGGCACTCCTGTCGAGAACGGTCGTGTCGCTGGGTAGACCGTTCGAGGACGGTGAACTCATCGGCAAAACCGCCCTGCCAGACGATCTACACCCCAGACTGCCGCCCGCAACCAGTACGAGCAGCCCGAAACGGGGGCACACCACCCTTGCTGACCAGCCACTTCAAGATGGCGCAGCCTCAGTGTTCAACACGGTGGAGCGCGCCGTGGCGGTTCAGTCGGCGTTGGCCAAACTCGTTCGCAGAAGCGGGCCGGAGGTGGTGCTTTTGCATTCTCGTTTTCGGCCACCTGAGCGGGAGAGGCTGATGGACGAGCTCAACGCTCTGGGAGTGCCGGAGGCGAGGAAGTCGCCGGGGGAGGCCGCTGGCGCAGGCGATCACCCCGCCAAGGCAGAGTCGACGGCACTCACGGAGCGCGCGGCGTCCAGCGGCTCCTGCATGCCGGCCACCATGAGGACGAAGCCGGTGCCCCGGCAACCGGCACATCGCGTCATTCCGAAGGAATGCGAAACTCGAATTCGGGACGGTCCCACGGCACGGCGGGCGGGTTCGCAAACGCGGTCCCGGTCCGCACCGCACCAACGCGGTGGTAGAAGTCCTCGGCGGGAAGATGCGACACGACCTTGAGACGCTCGAGCCCGGCGGCACGGGCCTCGGACTTCATGTGCGCCACGAGCAGCCGTCCAATACCCCGTCCTTGCGCTTCGTCGGCGACGAACAGCAGGTCGAGCTCCGGTGGCGCGAGGACGAGCGAGTAGAACCCGAGGACCCGGCCTCCATGCTCGTCGCCGCCGACGGCCACAAAGGCGCGGTGGGCCTCGATGTAATCAGGACCGACCCGGTAGCCCGCGACTGCGGCCGCGTACTTACCCTCGTAGGCGCCTGAGCCACGCACGAGCCGCGTGAGCCGTTTGGCATCCCGCGCGACGGCCCTCCGTATCGTGATCGGCTGGCTGATCGGGGAAGTGCGTGAACTCATCGGGAGAGTATTTCGCACCGGGGAGTGCCTTCGTGCGGCGGGTCGGCTGCTCGAGCAGGCGTTCCTGCGCCGCTCCCGGGAACCGCTCGCCCAGGCCCCGATCGGCCGCGTCACTGCCGCCGAATCGGCCGCCCGCCAGCAGCAACCGGACGCCCGAACCGATGCGGAGGAGCTGGAGAACGGCGTGGTCGACGGCTGCTCTCCCTGAGCCTGCCGTGGCGAAGCCGAGCCGTACAGGAAACTTCCGAGCCAGCCTCGTGAGGCGGATCATCCTCGACCTGTTCGCCGGCCCCGGCGGCTGGAGCCACGCCCTCACCGTCCCCGGGGCCCGGGACATCGGCCTGGAGTGGGACAGCTGGGCCTGCAAAACCCGGGCTCGAGTCGTTTCGGTTGACGATCCAGACCGATGTCGCCCGCCATACCGTATGGATCTTCTCCAGTCGGATTCCCGGGCTGACCACCTCCCCGTCGTGCCAGGCGTGGTCGATGGCGGGCAAGCGTCTTGGCCTGGTCGACCAGCCGCTCGTCCGCCAGGCAGTCTCCGATCACGGCGCCGGCCGTGAGGAGGTCCGCCGGTGTACTACGCCGAGCAGGCCCTGCTCGGCGCCGTCCCTGTCCGAACCGCAGCGCCTCACCAACGTGACCGGCAGCGGCCCGGACGCGTCCTCCACCCCGGCGCACGCCGCGGTGTCCGCCGGCATTCGCGCCCTGCCGACCCCTGATCCGGCCGAGACCAGCGATCACGCCGCCGTGTTCGCACTGCGTGCCCGGTCCGCCCCTGGCCCGGCCGAGCGCACCGAACACAGCGCCTGGCTCGGCAAGGTGCTCCGGATGGTTCCCGAGGGGCTCCGCCGTATCACCCGCTATCACAGTGCCCCTATGACGGGGGCATGGCTGTGTGGACCTGACCAGGTGGAAGGCTTCCCGGGCAGCGTAGCGTTCGAGGCGTCGGACGATTTCGCGACGGGTCTTGCCTTCCTTGATGCGCCGTTCGTAGTAGTCCTGGGTGCGCGGGTCGAAGCGCAGGCGAGTCTGCACGATCCGGTGCAGAGCGGCGTTCGCCTGCCGGTCGCCGCCACGGTTGAGACGCCGGTACTGCCGAGTGCCCGAGGAACGCTCCACAGGACTGACCCCGCACAGCGCGGCGAAGGACGCCTTGCTGCCCAGGCGTTCCGGGTTGTCCCCTACCGTGATCAGCAAAGTGACGGCCGCGTCCGGACCGATACCCACCACCGTGAGCAACTGCGGAGCGTGGCGTTCCACGAGCCGGGCCAGGCGGCCTTCCAAGTCCTGGATCTGTTCCGTGAGCTGTCCGATTCGCTGGGCCAGCAGGCACAGGGTGATGCGGGTGGCCTGCAGCACCGCCTCTTCACCGTCGTCGCCGTTCTTGCCGTCGTCGGCGAGCTCTGCGCAGGTACGGAAGAGTTCTGCGTTGTGCAGAACTGCCAGTTCTTCCCGCAAGTTCGGGTCGGCACCGACGAGGACGGCCTTGAGCTGGTTGATCGCCTGGGCGCGGGCCTTGACCGCCGAGCCCTTGGCGAGTTTGTATATCCGGGCGATCTCCACCAGACCGTCGCCTGACTTGGCCTGGGCGCGCGCTCGCTCGAACCGGCTGAACCGCCGCAGCACGACGGCCACGCGGTGCTCGTCATCAAGGTCTCTGGCCAGGCGCAAGGCTCCGGTGAACCAGGACTCCGCCTCCTCGAGTTGACCCTGCATCTCGCGTCGGGTCTTGCCCTCCTTGATGCGGCGCGTGGGGCAGCCCTGGTGGGTGGGTCAGGACGGATGGTGCGGTTCGGGGGGTGTCACGGTGCTTTCGTGGCCTCGCAGTGCTTCTTGATGAGTTCGTAGGAGCGCACGCGGGCTTCGAGGTCGTAGACAGGTGTGGTCAGCATGAGTTCATCTGCTCCGGTCTCGGTGGCCAGTTGCGCGAGCCGGCGTACGACGGCCTCGGGCGTCCCGCACGCCTGCTGTGCACGGAAACCGGCAAGCGCCTGTCGCTCCTCTGCCGAGAAGGGATGGGCGGCGGCATCCGCGGGCGTGGGGAAGGGAATGTCGCTCAGACCTTTGAGCAGCCCGGCCTTGACGACGTCCATGGGCCCGGCTCGCCACGCCGCTTCCTGCTCCGTCTCAGCGCATATCGCCTCCACGCACACCACAACCCGGGGCTGCTCGCACCAGCGGGACGGGATGAACGCCGCACGGTAGCGCTCCAGCACCGTGAAGGTGTTGTCGGGCCGGATGTGGTGTGCGACGGCGATCGGCAGGCCGAGTCGCGCGGCGAGGGCGGCACCTGCGGTACTGGAGCACAGCAGCCATGGCTCCGGCAGCGGGCCGAGTGCCACTTCGTCGACCAGAAAGGACAGGATCGCAGCGAGGTCGGCGTGGTATTGCGCGTCCGTCGCCGGTCCGGCTCCGCGGCGCAATTCCCGCGCGGTGGCCTCATCGAAGGTGCCAGGGCCGCGGCCGATACCCAGGTCGATGCGGTCCGGGTGCAACGCGGCCAGTGTTCCGAACTGCTCCGCCAGCGTGATGGGCGCATGGTTGGGCGCCAGCACTCCGCCCGACCCGAGCCGGATGGCTGAGGTCGAGGCCGCCGCATGAGCGATCAGCACCACCGGTGGGAACGCGCCGATCGCGGGCGAATGGTGGTGCTCGGCATACCAGATCCGGTGATACCCCAGTAGTTCGAGCCTGCGAGCGAAGGTAGCGGTGTCACGCAGAGTCTCCACGCCACAGGTCCCTGATTCGACCACCGCAACTTCCAGCGCTGAAATCGGCACATCGATCATGCCGTCAGCATAGGGATCGGTGTTCGCCTCAGGTGCGGTGGTCCCCACTGCCACGGTGCTCGGGCCGGTGGGTGAGGTCTGTGCGCCAGTTGCCTCCGGTCCGCGATCGTCACACTGGTCGACCGCATCAGTCGCTAGGTCCGCCTCATCCCACTGCCCGACAGGCACGGCGCCGAAGCCGTCCGTGGACCACCTGTGATCACCGAAGCCACCAGCCAAGCCGAGGCGGCGCGGGACGTGCCGCGAACGGAGGCGACACAGCGAGGGGAGCCCCGCCTCGCTCCGACACGCTGGGGCGTGTATCGAAAGTGCCTGGTGAGGATGGCGGAGAGCCCATCTGTGATCCAGAATGATTGAATGGTCACGCTTGAGACTCCCCGTTTGATCCTGCGTCGCTGGCGCGACGAAGACGTTGCGCCCATGGCTGCCGTCAACGCCGACCCCGAGGTCATGCGGTGGATCCGTGACGGCAGCGTCCGTGACGAACAGCAGACTCGCAGCGGGGTCCAGGCATGGGAGAGCGAGTGGGAGTCACAGGGCTTCGGCCTGTTCGCCGTGGAGATCCGGTCCACTGGCGAGCTGGCCGGGTTCACCGGCCTTTCGGTGCCCGACTTCTTGCCCGAGGTGCTGCCGGCGGTTGAGGTCGGCTGGCGGCTGGGACGTTCCCACTGGGGGCAGGGCTTGGCCACCGAGGCCGCTGCGGCCGCTGTACGGTTCGGGTTCGAAGAGCGAGGGCTGGAGCGGATCGTCAGCATCACTCAAGTGGGCAACGACGCCTCCGAACGGATCATGACCAAACTGGGGATGCATCCGGTCCGTGAGACCGTCAATCCCACCTGCGGTCGGCGAGTACGGGTGTTCGAGTTGTTGTCGGACCAGTACGTCACAACCACTCGTTGATGGCGGCAACGAGGACGGTAGCCTCGTCGCGCGGACCGCGAGTTTGATGCCCCTACGGATGTCAACACGCTGTCGTCGCAGTGCACTTGGGTGGGTTGATCGCCTGGGTAGATCTCTCGTGCGACGTAGCGTTTGAGGCGTCGGACGATCCCGCGTCGGGTCTTGCCCTCCTTGATGCGGCGTCTGAACGCCATGGCAAGCCCCTCACGCGACGAACCCCCGCCGGAGCAAGCCGGCGGGGGTTCCTCACCTCTCACACGCTGCCCCTGTGACAGGGGCCTGCAGGGATGGCCTTGACCTGGGGGTTGGCGTAGAGGTGCGGAGCTTGAGGTGTCTTGGGACATGCTCCGGCCACAAAGCGACGGTTGGCCTGAAGAGGCTGCGGGCAGGCGCGACCAGGTCCCCGCTCGCACGTGCCCGCGTTGCCTGACTGCGCATGTGCGAGGCACTTTCGTCCGGCACGCGTGGCCTTCAGCGTGCGCCCCTGGCACCTCCGTCGGCGCAGCGGTGGCGGACCTTTCGGCGGTCGAGCCGTACGCGGACCCGCCGCACAGGGCCCGGCAGTTTCGCGCAGCTGCGGCGGCTGCACAGGAATGCCACCGCGTGATCGCAGCGGATGTGTCGCCGCCGGACGGCGAGACGCTGCCTACGGCCTCGGACAACCAGACGTACTTCCGTGTTCGCGTGGGAAGACTCACCGCTCCTCAGGCACTGGCTCACGGCGTTGGCGTGGCGTCACGGGCGATCGCCGACCTGGCCTGGGCGCCCGTTTCCGCCAGCGACATGTCCCTGGAGACGACAGCGCTCTGCTCGTCCCTCGTACTCTTCGGAGAAGCTGCGGGCGGGCTGCTGGGCGGCGAGTGCCCTGCCCCGAAGGTTCCGCTCACCCAGGCCCTTGCGCCGGCCGAGCGGTGGATCGTGGGACATCATGTCCGCTTTCTCATCGAGACATGCGCCGCCGCGAGCCTATGGTCAGCGGCCATGAGCGTGAGCGAGGGCGATATCTCGTCGGCCGTCACGCGTATTTCGGCGGCGACGGCATGTGTCAGGGGCCTGCCGGCGGCCGTGGCGCACGCCTGTGCAATGCCCCGTGGTCACTACCGTGGGGTGATACGTCCCGGGATGGCGCCGCCGGCACTCGACAGCCCGCTCAGCGGCCGTCAGCACCACACATACAAGGACCTGCGGCGTGCGATCCGACAGCTGCTCAAGGTTCTACCCGAGACCCACCATGCGCTGGCGGCGCGGAGTCGGGAACTGGCGTACGCCCGGAACCAGTTACTGCACGCGGACCTGATCGACGCAGAGCGACACATCTCCTTTGCCTGCACCATGGTCACGACCAGCCGCTCCCTGGCCCAGCCTGCGGGCAGCCCGATCGACGCGGTGACGGAGCTCCGCCACATCAGCCATGTCCGTGCCGCCACCTACGCACCACTGCTGGACACCGCAACCGTCGTCCATGCGTAGCGCCGAAGGCGCCGGCGCAGACCCGTCTCGCTGAGAGAACCGGCAGATGACCCAGCCCTTCGACGGCATCCGTGTCCTGGACCTCACCCACGTTCCCGCAGGCCCGTTCGCCGCGTACCAGCTCGCCGTGCTCGGCGCGGATGTCATACAGATCGAGCCGCCCGGCCGACCCGACTTCGTACGACGCAAAGGCCCCGACCCCGGACTCAACGCCGCCCTCCGAGGGCTGAACTACCAGGTCCAGGGCAGCAACAAGCGGGCCACTTGCGCCGCCGGGTGGTCCGGGGTGCGACATCGCCTGCGGTGACATCCGCCTCTCCCGGACGAGGAACGCGAACCGTGCAGTGGGCCACGGGGATGCGAGGGCGGGCCACCCGGATGCGATCGCGTCACCGTGGCCTCGTGCGCCTGCACCGCACGGAGCCGGACACCACGTCGTGCTCGCCGGCCGGCCGTACCCGCGTGTCCGCCCGGTGCACGGTCTCACCGCACCGGGACCGGCCTCGACGGTGCCGTCGCCCGCTGTGCCGCCTCGTTGCATGCCTCCGGAGAACGGCGGGTGTGCAGGCGGTGCAGGTACGTGTGGGCGCTGGGCAGGGTTTCCAGCAGGATCCGCTGCTGACGCCGGATCCGCGTGAAGTGGACGTCGGCGGCCTGGCGGGCGGCCGTACGGTGCCACAGGGCCGCCGGCGGCGGTCCTCCCTGCGGGTCGAGGGCGGCCAGCAGGGTGCGCAGCGGCGTCTCGCCCGGTTCGGGGGACAGTCCGGCGCGATGCCCCTCCACGCATGCCGACAGGGCGTCGGACAGCGGTAGTTCGCGGTGCGCCCGCCAGAACGGCGTGTCGGCTCGCGGGGCGGCCCGGTACAGGAGCTGGGCCAGGTCGTCGGACGCCGCCGCGTCGGACGCGGCAGCCCGGTTGAAGCGGTCCGCCGGGGCGCGCAGCTGCCGCCGGCCGGGGAAGTCGCGTATCAGCCGGCCGAGTTGACGCAGCACGCCGGTGAGGCCGTCGTCGGCGAGCGGGTCGGCGGACCGGGCGGCCGGGCCGAGCGCCACGCAGTTGTGCACCCAGGCGCGGCGGGCGGCACCGGTGGGCCGGGTGTGGACGCGCACGTCGGCGGCGCCGGGGCGCATCCCCCACAGGGCACACAGCATGCGCACCGCATGCTCCTCGTCCGTCCACGCGCTCGCGCAGACGAGTCCGGCGCCGATCCGGTCCGGCAGCGGACGGTGCCAGGCCCAGCCGTACGGCAGGGCGGTGGCCGTGCCGTACGGCTCGATGCCGGCCACGGCGCTGTCGTGGGGCACGTCGATCGTGACGGTGCGGTCGGTGAGCGGGTGACCGGCCCCCCTGGTGAAGGGTTCCCGCAGCACCCCGCCGAGCAGCAGACTCGCCGGACCGGTGCAGTCGAGGAAGAGGTCTCCGGCGAGCCGGGTGCCGTCGGCGGTGCGCAGGGCGGTAAGCATGCCGTCGCCGTCCCGGTCGGCGCCCAGCAGCACGCCGCGTGCGGTGCGGACTCCGAATCGCTGCACGGCCGTTCGGCGCAGCAGTCGTGTGAGGAGTTCGGCGTCGGCGTGCCAGCCGTAGGGAACGGCGGCCCTGCCGTCGAGCCAGCGTGGCGACCTGAGGGCGTCCAGCAGCGGCGGCTCACGAAAACAGGCGCGGTCCAGCGGCTCGACGGTTTCGCCCGTCCGGCGGCGCAGCCGCCAGAATTCCGACAACGGGAACTCCTCGCATTCGGGGAGGTCCGCGAAAGGCCGGTCGAAGCGGTCCGGCGCGTGGCCGGGCAGGGAATGCGGTGAGAGTTGCGCCGCTCCCCCGGTGCGCCAGTTGACGTAGCGCACGGCGAGGGTGAAGGACGCCGAGCAGGCGCGCATCCAGGTCTCCTCCTGGATGCCCAGCCGGTCGAAGAGGTCCCGCTGCACCTGCGGGGCCAGGGCCACGACCCGGCCGGTCGGGTCGGTCGTCGGGGCATGCTGCCTGGTCTCCAGCACGGTGACGCCGACCGCCCCGCCGAACGTGGCGGCCAGTCGGGCGGCGGCGGCCCAGCCGGCGAGCGTGCCGCCGACGACCACGATCTCTTCGATACGGCTTTCCCGGTCCTCCGGGATTCCCAGGCTGTCCATGAGGGAATTCTCGACGCCCACCCATATTCCTTGTACAGGCGTTGTGTATTGCCTCTGTATTGGCCTGTATTCGTTCTGTACCGCGGAATACAGGGCGGCCGGAGAAAGCGTACAGCGGGGAATTCCATTCTGTTGGTGCGGGGCCTGAGAGGGACCCGATACGAACAGGAGGAGAAATGTACGACGAGGTGAACACCCCGAATCAGGTCCAGCACCCTCTGGAATATCTGACGGAACTCGAGAACTCCGCGGCGATGGACCAGGAACTGCTGCTGCGGGACGCCGGGACGCCGTGGGCGGATCTGCTGGCGGCCTACGTGGACACGCTGAACGAGCTGGCCGTGCGGGGGACGGAGGAGAACGGGTACGTCGCCAGGTACGGACTGGACGAGGGGCACGCGGGCGGGTGCGGCTGAGTCCGTGACACGCGGGAGCCCGGGCGGCCGGCCGGAGGGGCCCGGCCGGCCGCCCGGGCCGGGGGAAAGAGAAGACAGAGCGGAGCGGCGCGCCGGATCAGGCCGAGCCGGCGCACCGCATCAGGCCACAGCGGCGCGCCGGATCAGGCCGAGGCGGCGCACCTGATCAGGCCACGGCGGCGCTCCGGTCGTGCGGCCGGAGCACGCGAGCCCCGTCGGTGCCGGGCAGCGGGGACGCGGCCGGGCAGTGCCGCAGCGCGTACAGCCGTACCAGCGGCATCAGCCGGTAACAGGGCTCGCCGCGCAGCACGCCGGCTTCGTCCCCACCCTGCGACGCCGTCAGGAGCCGGGCGTCGGCCAGCTGTTCCAGCAGGTCCTCCGCGTGCCTCGGGACGAGGTCGAGCAGCGCGGCGGCGTCCTCGGCGGTCAGCCGGGAGGGACCGGTCGCCGCGAGGACACCGAGCGCCTCGGCGACGGCCGGGGTGAGCACCTCGAGCGCGGCGCGCAGTCCGGTGCCGATGTCGAGGGCGCCGATCCGCAGTTCGTCGAGGCGGTGCTCCTCGGGCGCGAGCCGGTCGGCGAGGCGGGCGACCGGCCAGTGCGGGCGGGTGGCGAGCCGGACGCCGGCGATCCGCAGCGCCAGCGGCAGCCGCTCGCAGAACTCGGCCACGCGCAGGGTCGCTTCGGGTTCCGCGGCGAGCCGCTCGGCGCCCGCCGCCGAGGCGAGGAGTCCGGCCGCCTCGGCCGGGGTCATGGGGCCGAGCCGTACCAGCCGCACCGCATCCAGCGAGGCGAGCGTCGGGTGGGTGCCGGTGACGACGGTGCGGCTCGGGCCGCCGGGCAGCAACGGCCGTACCTGAGCGTCGTCCGCTGCGTTGTCCAGGACGATCAGCATGCGCCGGTTCGCGGCCAGCGTGCGGAAGAACTGCGCCCGTTCGTCGACGCCCTCGGGCAGCCGGTGACCGTCGGCCCCGAGCGCCCGCAGGAACCAGCCCAGCACCTCGCGGGCCTCGCGCCGGCCACCGTCCCCGGTGCGCAGATCCGCGTACAACTGCCCGTCGGGAAAGTCCCCCCGGCACACTTCGCCGACCCGCAGCGCCAGCGCGGACGTCCCGGTCCCGGGCGCCCCCGCGACCACGACGTCGTACCGCGCCCGCAGCGCGGCAATCGCCTCCTCCACCGCCGCGCCCCGGCCCACGAAGTCGACCGGGGCGGAGGGCAGCAGCGCCGGCACCACGGGCCCGGCGGCGCCGGGGGCCGCGAGCGCCGGGGGCGGGGCGACAGGGTGCGCGGCGGGGGCGTGCGGGGCAGCCGCGAGGGCGGCGGTGTGCGAGGCCGGGGCTGCCGGGTTCCGAGCGGCCGGGTGAAGGGCCGCCGGGCCCTGAACGGCCGGGTGCGGCAGGGGCGCAGGGCCGGGTGTCGTCGGGTGGGCCATGAGGGCGGTGGAGGGGGACGCGGAGGGGTCGGGCGCCGTCGGTGCCGGGGCCGCCGGGCCGAGGGTGTCGGCTGCGGTGGTTGCGGTGGTCGCAGTCGGCGGCTCCTGCCCCGGCGCCGGGCTCGTCGTCGCGGGCCTCGGCGGGGCCGGGGGGTGCGGGAGGGTGCCGGTGAGGATCTGCTGGTGGAGGGCGCGCAGGGCGGGCCCGGGGTCGATGCCGAGGTCGGCGGCGAGGAAGCGGCGTCCTTCGTCGTAGACGGCCAGCGCGTCGGCCTGCCGGCCGCAACGGTACAGCGCGGTCATCAGCTGACCGCGCGGCCGCTCGCGCAGCGGGTGGTTCCGGACCTGGCCGGTGAGGGCGGGGACGAGGTCGCCGTGGCGGCCGAGGGCGAGCGCCGCCTCGGCGTGCTCCTCCAGCGCGGCGAGCCGGGCCTCCTCCAGGCGTGGTCCCTCGGCCTGGGCGAGTTGCTCGGTGACGTCGCCGAGGGCCGGCCCGTGCCAGAGAGCGAGGGCCTCGGCGAGGCTGCGTTCGGCGTCGGCGAAGCGCCCGGCGCGCAGGTGTTCGCGGCCGGTGTCGGCGAGTTCGCGGAAGGTGTGCCAGTCGAGGGTGGCCCCGCCCGGGTCCATCCGGTAGCCGCTGCCGTGGCGGGTCAGGCGGGGCCCGGGGCCGAGCCGGGTGCGCAACCGGGACACGTAGGTGTAGAGCTGGCGGGTGCTCGTGGCGGGCGGATCCCAACCCCAGAGCAAGGTGGTCAGCCGCTCGTCCGTGACGAGCCGGCCCTGCGCGAGCAGCAGCACGGCGAGGGTGGCCCGCTGCTTGGCGCCGTCGAGGGGTACCGGGTGCCCGTCGCGTTCGGCGGACACGGGGCCGAGAATCCTGAACTCCATGCGGGCCTCCGCGGTTTCACGGGCCCGCTCCGGTCCCGGGCCTCATGCCGCGAAAAGCTACTGACCTGCGGTTTTTCCTCGTCCTCGGATCGATTTCGAGGCTGCGAAACAGCTTCGAAAGCGGCGCAATAAGGCGGCTCCGTAGCGTTCT
Organism: Streptomyces sp. NPDC020362; assembly: GCF_040642095.1. Taxonomy (NCBI): domain Bacteria; kingdom Bacillati; phylum Actinomycetota; class Actinomycetes; order Kitasatosporales; family Streptomycetaceae; genus Streptomyces; species Streptomyces sp. NPDC020362. The sequence continues at coordinate 4,856 of NZ_JBFAET010000103.1, read as the reverse complement.
CGGCATCACCCCGGGCAGTGCCCGAGGTCACCGGACACCGACATCAGGAGGACCGCATGAACCGCCTCGTCCACATCGCCAGGAGGACCGCCGTGACCGCTCCGCTGGGCCGGCTCGCGGCCGGTGCCGTGCTGCTGCTCGCCGCGGTCGGCACGGTCGGTGCCACGCAGGGCCTGAGCCCGCTCGCCGACGGATCACCGGCCGGGGTCGGCGCCGGCCACCACCACGGGACGTCGGTGCGGGCCGCGGACGATCCCTGGACGGTGGCGCGGAAGGTCGTGCAGCGCGACGACCCTTGGACGTCCGCCCCCGCCACCCCGCTGCGCGACGACCCGTGGACGTGACCGGCAGGTCCGGGTGACGGCAGGTCCCGATGGCGGCAGGTCAGCGCGGAGGCCGGTCAGCGTGGCGGCACATCAGGGTGGCGGACGGTCGCAGGGGTGGCCGGTCAGGGGCGGGCGAGGTCGAACAGCAGGCGGGGGTCGGCCGGTTCGTCCTGTCCGAGCACCGCCAGCAGCCGGTCCACGCGGTCCCGCCACGGCCGTACGCCGACGTCGGCGAAGAGTTCACCGGCCCCGCGCAGGATCGCCGCTGCGCCCGCCCGGTCCGCGCGCAGCATCAGCACACAGCCGAGCAGGACGGCCGCCCGTGCCTGGACGTACCGGTCCGGCACCTGTTCGGCGGCCTCGACCGCGTCCCGCAGCACCGTCTCGGCCTCCCCGAGCTTGTCCTGGCACCACAGTGCCTCCCCCAGCGCACGCAGCACATGCGCCTCGCCCCGCCGGTCGCCGCTGTCGAGCACCAGCTCCAGGGCGCGCCGGCACGCCTCCTCGGCCCGTTCCCCGGCTCCCTGCTGGATGAGCGCCTCGGCGAGCCGCACGGTGCTCTGCGCCTCGCCGCGCGCCACGCCGAGCCCACGGCTCTTGGCCACCGCCTCCGACGACAGCAGCAGGCTCGCCTGCGCATCGCCCCGCTCCAGTTCGATCTGTGCGAGCAGCCCCAGTACGTGGGCCTCGGCGTAGTGGTCGCCGACCTCGCGGAAGATCTCCAGGGCGTCCCGGCCCAGTCCGAGGGCACGGTCGAGGTCCGAGCGGTGGCGCGCGCACAGCGCGAGGTTGCGCAGCACGAGCGCACGGCCCTGGTGCCGGTCGAGTTCCTCGAACAGGCTCAGCGCCGGCATCAGCCGTTCGTAGGCGGAGTCGAAGTCCCACTGGATGATCTCCAGGGTGCCCAGCGACTGCAGCAGTGCCGCCTCGCCCAGTCTGTCGCCGGTGCGGCGGGCCGCCACCAGGGCGCTCTCGGCGCAGTCCCGCCAGTCCTCCAGGTAGTTGCGGTTCTGGAAGAGGGTGACCGCGGTGACGGCCAGGTCCCAGGCATGGGAGGACTCGTCCTCCCGGGCCAGCTGGTCGACGAGCGCGGTGAGCGCGAGCCGCTCGGTCTCGAACCAGCCCATGGGGTCCTCCAGCAGGCTGTCCACGAGGTGGGCGGGCAGTTCCCGCAGCGATGCCGGACCGTGGACGACGGTGTAGTCACCGCCGTACATCCTGCGGTGGGCCTCACGGGCGAGGGCGAGCCAGGTGCCGCCCACGCGGCGTACGCCCGCGCAGCGTTCGGCGTCGGTGTCCTCCTCCAGGGCCTGTTCGCGGGCGAACAGCCGCAGCAGGTCCTGGAAGCGGTAGCGGACGTGACCGACGCCGACGCTGACGGGTTCGAGCAGCTGGGCGTCGACCAGCTGCTCGATGAGGTCCTCGGCGTCGACGGGGTCGAGGTCGAGCAGGGCCGCGCCGGTCCACGCGGAGAACTCGGGGACGCTGAGCACGCCGAGCAGCCGGAACATCCGAGCGGTGTCGGCGGGCAGGCCGCGGTAGCTGAGCCGCAGGCCGGCGCGGACGCCGCGGGAGTCGATGCTGAGTTCGTCGAGTCTGCGGTGCTGGTCCTCCAGTCGCGACACCAGCGTCCGTACCGACCAGTGGGGTTTGGCGGCGAGCCGGGCGGCGGCGATCCGCAGCGCCAGCGGCAGCCGGTCGCACAGCTCGCTCAGCCGTGCAGCGCCTACCGGGTCGGCCCCGAAGCGGTCGTCCCCCGCGACCCGGGAGAGCAGGGCGATGGACTCGTCCTGCTCGAGGGAGCCGAGCTGGAGGGGGACGAACGCGTAGTCGCCGGCCAGGGCGCCGCCCATGCTGTCGCGGCTGGTGACCAGGACGCAGCAGCGTGAGGTGCCGGGCAGCAGCGGGCGTATCTGCGCGAACGAGCGGGCGTTGTCGAGGACGATCAGCACCCGCCGCCCGTCCAGGACGCTGCGGAAGAGCGCGGTGCGTTCGACCTGGTCGGCGGGGATCTGCGGGCCGGGTACGCCGAGGGCCCGCAGGAACCGGTCCAGCACGGCGCTCGGCCTGCGGGGCGCCTCGTCCTCGTCGTATCCGCGCAGGTCGGCGAAGAGCTGGCCGTCGGGGAAACGGGCGACGACCTGGTGCGACCAGTGGACGGCGAGCGCGGTCTTGCCGACGCCGCCGGTGCCGGTGATGGAGCCGACGGGCAGCGCGTTCCCGTCGACGTGGTCCAGGAGCCGGTCCAGGGTGGCCAGTTCGTCGCGGCGCCCGGTGAACGAGGCGGGGGCGGGCGGCAGATGGGCGGGCACGATGGTGGCCGGTGCGAGGGTGACGTGTTCGGCGGGCGGCACCAGCGCCGGGGAGTCGGCGAGGATCTCCTCGTGCAGCTCCTGCAGGGCCGGACCGGGGTCGATGCCGAGTTCCCCCGCGAACAGCCGGCCGGCCTCGCGGTAGGTCTCCAGGGCCTCGGCGCGGCGGCCGCACCGGTACTGCGCCAGCATCAGCTGGGCGACGGCCTGTTCGCGCAGCGGGTTCTCGCGGACGAACCGGCCTAGTTCGGCGACGAGTTCACCGTGCTGGCCGAGTTCCAGGCGAGCCGCGGTGAGTTGCTCGTACACGTCGAGGCGCAGCTCGGTCAGGCGGGTCGCCTCGGCCTCCACGCGCTCGGCGGTGACGCCCTCCAGGGCGGGCCCGCGCCACATGGCGAGGGCCTCCTCGAAGCGGGCGCCGGCCTCCTCCAGGTCCCCCCGGCGGGCGGCGGTCTGTCCTTCGGCGGCCCGCTCCTCGAACTCGACGGCGTCGATACGGTGTTCGCCGGCGAAGAGCATGTAGCCGGGGTGGCTGGTGACGAGGACGCCGTCGACGCCGAACGCGGACTTGAGGGACTTGCGCAGCGCGGAGACGCAGATGGCGATCTGGTTGCGGGCAGTGGCGGGTGGTTCGCCGTGCCAGACGGCGTCGGCGAGCGTGTCGACGGAGACGACCCGCCCGGGCGCCAGCAGCAGCATCGACATGATGGTGCGCTGGCGGCCGCCCTGCAGGGTCATGGGCCGTCCCTCGGCGCTGATGTCCAGCGGCCCCAGGATCCTGAACACCACCTGAAGCACCGCTGCCTCCCGACTCCGGCCGCAGCCGTACCCGTACGGCCCGTTTCGCCGCTTTCTGACTGACTAACAAGGCGCCCGAGGGGGCCGCAACGAGGGCGGCAGCAAGCTGCCAGCGCGGCCGTGCTCAGGTGCGGGCCCGCCAGGACCCGGGCGGCGGGGCCTCGGGGCGGTGCCAGCGGGCGGGCGCCGGGTCCCGGTCGGCCGCCGGGTCGGCGGTGCCTTCGGCGGGGGCCGTGGCGAGCGCGGTGAGGAGCGCGGCGACCGCCGCGACCTCCTCGGGGGTGGGATTGCCGCCGATGACGCGGAACAGGGCGGGACCGAGCGGCCCTTCGAGCGCGGGCGCGGGCGGGGTGGTGCAGGACGTGCGGGCCATGAGGCCTCCTCACATCGGGGGGTTGCCGTGTTTGCGGGTGGACAGGTCGGCGTGCTTGGTGCGCAGCATCGCCAGACCGGCGATCAGCGCGCTGCGGGTGTCGGCGGGGTCGATGACGTCGTCGACCAGTCCGCGTTCGGCTGCGTAGTACGGGTGCATCAGCTCGGCCTTGTACTCCTTGACCAGCTGCTGCCGCATGGTGTCGGGGTCGTCGGCGGCCTGGATGCGCCGCCGGAAGACGACGTTCGCTGCGCCCTCGGCGCCCATGACCGCGATCTCGTTGGCGGGCCAGGCCAGGGAGAGGTCGGCGCCGATGGACCGGGAGTCCATGACGATGTACGCGCCGCCGTACGCCTTGCGCAGGATGACCTGGACGCGGGGGACGGTGGCGTTGCAGTAGGCGTACAGCAGTTTGGCGCCGTGGCGGATGATCCCCCCGTGCTCCTGGCCGACGCCGGGCAGGAAACCGGGGACGTCGACGAGGGTGACCAGGGGGATCGAGAAGGCGTCGCAGAACTGGACGAAGCGGGCGGCCTTCTCGGAGGAGTGGATGTCGAGGACGCCGGCGAGGGAGCGGGGCTGGCTCGCGACGATGCCGACGACCTGGCCGCCGAGCCGGGCGAGGGTGGTGATCACGCTGGTGGCCCAGCGTTCGTGGACCTCCATGTGCTCGCCGTCGTCGACGACCTCGGCGATGACCTCGCGCATGTCGTAGGGGCGGCTGCCGTCGAGCGGCACCACCTCGCGCAGCCGTTCGCAACGCCGGTCGGCGGGGTCGGCGGACGGGACGGTGGGCGGTGCCTCGCGGTTGTTCTGCGGGAGCAGGGAGAGGAGGTAGCGCACCTCGGCGAGGCAGGTCTCCTCGTCGTCGTAGGCGAAGTGGCAGACACCGCTGGTCTCCGCGTGGACGTCCGCGCCGCCGAGGCCGTTCTGGGTGATCTCCTCGCCGGTGACGGCCTTGACCACGTCCGGGCCCGTGATGAACATCTGGGACGTCTCGCGGACCATGAAGACGAAGTCGGTCAGGGCGGGGCTGTAGGCCGCACC
>NZ_JBFAET010000102.1:0-31999 GCF_040642095.1 Streptomyces sp. NPDC020362 | reverse complement strand
TCGCGTACCTGCTCTGCGAGCGGGTGTCGCCAGAAGTACTGGATCGCCGTCATCAGGTCCCTCCACATCTGCTTCGCCTGGGGGTCGGCCAGGCATGAGTCGACGAACTGCACGAAGACCGCGGCACTGTCGGGGTCGATGGTCCGCAAGGCGGATGCCAGCGATTCCAGTATGGCGGCGGCCCCCGGCCCGCGCCCGTGTGTCATCGCCGAGAGCACCGCAAGGGGTACGTCCCGCTCCGCCTGCCGCTCGTCCGCGATCACCGGCACGTTGTCGGGACCGAGCACGAGCGGCCGAACCGTCAGGGAGTACCAGCCGGGGAAGCCGAGCTGGATGGGCCGCGACGCCCACCGGGCCGTCGCGCTGCTCTGTGTGATCACGATGAGTACCGGTTCGCAGCGGTACTTCTCGTACAGGTAGGAGAGGTAGTAGGGCCAGCTGCCGCGCTTGCGGTCGTCCGCTTTCCCCTGCGACTCCACCACCAGCAGGTACATGCCCTCGTCCGTCTCCGCACGCAGCAGCGTGTCCACGCGGCGTTCGACCGGCTCGATCTCCGTCAGGTCCACGTTCAGCGCCGCGATCTCGCGGGGTTCCGGGAACGGGACATGCAGCACCTTCTGTAACGCCCGCGTCAGCAGCGCCGGGTCCTTCTGGAAGATCCGGTGCAGCGCCTCGTGCGACTGGCCCACCATCACGCCGCCCCCGTCAGTTCGCACCACACGTACTTGCCCCGGTTTCCGAAGCGGGCCGACGGCTGCCACCCCCAGTAGTCCGCACAGGCCACCACCAGCCCCAATCCCCGCCCCGCCTCCTCCGGCTCCCCCGTCGACGCCAGCGGTTGCGGCGGCTGTGGTGGCTCCGGATCCGTGTCCCACGCCCCGATCCACACCACCCCCTCCAGGGAACGGCGCACCCTCAGCGCAGCCGGCCCCTTCGTGTGCCGCACCGCGTTCGAGACCAACTCCGCCGCCAGCAGCTCCGCCGTATCCACCAACCCGGTCAACCCGTGCAGGGTCAGGATCACGCGCAGAGTCCGGCGACAGACCGTGACCGCCCTCAGGTCGTTGGGGATGTAGAGGGTGTAGTCCCAGGTTTCGAGCATGCGTCAACTCCGGTCAAATGAAGGGGAGTTCGCCTGCGGTGGCATTGCCGCGCCCGTCGTGACAGGACAGTGCGGTGCACTTCCGCTGCGTGTTCAGTGCGTCACCGACGGTAGGGCATAAATTTCATTCGCAGCAACCGGGTCGCGTAATCTGACCCCGAACGAGTCACCTCATCAGATCCGTTGAGGAAAGAAGGACGCCGTGCCAGCACGACGGCACCCCACAGCACGTCAGGTGCGCCTGGGGACAGAACTCCGCAGACTCCGCGAAGCCGCCGGGCTGAAAGCCACCGAGGCGGCCGGCCTGCTCGGGGTGACCTCCGTCCAGATGAGCCAGATGGAATCCGGAATCGCAGGAGTGAGCGAGCAGCGCGTGCGACGACTTGCCGCCAACTATGCCTGCTCGGAAGAGGAGTTGATCGGCGCCCTGGCAGCCATGGCGACCGATCGCACCCGGGGCTGGTGGGAGGAGTACCGGGGCGTCCTCCCGGCCGCATACCAGGACCTCGCCGAGCTGGATCATCACGCGAGGTTCCGCCACGACGTGGCGGTCATCCACGTGCCAGGGCTCTTCCAGACGGAGGACTACGCCCAGGCTCTCTTCGCCTACATGAACCCGGAGTTCCCGAGCAGCGAGGTGGGACTCCGGGTGGAGCACAGGATGAAACGGAGGGTCGTCATCGAAGGCCCGGACCCCATCCCGTACGAGACCGTGATCCACGAGGCGGCTCTTCGGATCAACGTGGCCGGGCGCGCCGCGACCCGGGCTCAGTTGACCCGCATCCTGGAGATGTCCGAGGCCGACCACGTCACGGTTGGGGTCATCCCGTTCACCGTGGACGACTTCGCAGGAGCCGGAAGCACCATGGTGCACCTGGGTGGCACGGTCCCACGTCTGGATACCGTCGTGCGCGATGCTCCGCACGGCACGGCCTTCGTCGATTCCCAAGCACAACTGGAGCACTTTCGAAAGCTCTTCCGTAGGGTTAAGGAAGAGGCACTGCCTCCGCAGCAGTCACGTGACCTCATCCACCAGTTGGCCAAGGAGCTGTGAGGACCAGCATGATCACCCCCACCTCGTGGAAGAAGTCGTCCTTCTCGGGCGGAGGCGAGGGCAACGACTGTGTCGAAGTCGCGGACCTGGACACCCACATAGCCGTCCGCGACTCCAAGGCCCCCGCCAGAGCCACCCTCGCCTTCCTCGCCTCGTCCTTCGTCCCCTTCATCGAGGCATTGAAGGAGACTCCTCCCACGAGGTTGTGAGCCGACGACCGACACGCAAGCGGAATGCGAGCGTGTCCACGTCACCTGCATAGGCGCGCGCTTCTAAGATCACGGGCATGGACATACTCGGTTTCGCCGCTCTCGCCCTGGCCGTGCTCGGCCTCGCCCTCAGCACCGTGAGCCGGTTCACGCGGGCCGATGAGCGCCTCGCGCGCGTCGAGCGCAAGCTCGACCTGATCATTCAGCACATGGACCTGCGCGAGGAGCTCCCGCGAATGGACGAGGTGAACGCCCTCGTGCGCGAGGGGAAGAAGATTCAGGCGATCAAGGTGTACCGGGAGGCCACCGGCGCCGGCCTGAAGGAAGCCAAGGAAGCCGTCGAACGCCTCGGTTAGGGCTCAGCGGGCGTCGCCCACCCCACGCAGACGGCTCACCGGTCCTCGCCCGCCCCACGCAGACGGCTCGTCGGCCGGCCCTCGCCCGCTTCGTACGCGGACGGCTCGCCGAACATCCCCGAAAGATCATCGGCGTGCTCGGGCAACCTTCTAGGCTGCCCTGATGATCAATCCGGTGGAACTCGTCATATTCGACTGCGACGGCGTCCTCGTCAACAGCGAACGCATCGCCGCCCGCGTCCAGGTCTCCCTCGGCGCGGAGCTGGGCTGGCCCCTCACCGAGGAGGAGGTCGTCGAGCGGTTCATCGGGCGGTCGCACGCGGCCATCCGCGAACAGGTCGCCGCCCGGCTCGGGGAGGAGACCGCCGCGATCTGGTCGGAGCGGTTCGAGCAGCTTCACCGTGAGGCCGTGGACGCCGATCTCGCCCCGGTCGACGGGCTGCCCGAGGCACTCGACGCACTGACCTTGCCGACCTGCGTGGCCTCCAGCGGCTCCCACGACAAGATGCGCCACACGCTCGGTCGCACCGGGCTCTACGACCACTTCGCGGGCCGCATCTTCAGTGCCTCCGAAGTCGCCCGCGGCAAGCCCGCCCCGGATCTGTTCCTGCATGCCGCCCGGCAGATGGGGGTCGCCCCCACTGCCTGCGTGGTGGTCGAGGACAGCCGGCCCGGCGTCCTGGCCGCTCGCGCGGCCGGTATGCGCGCCTTCGGGTACGCCGGCGGCCTCACCCCGGCCGAACGCCTCGAAGGCCCCGGCACCACCGTCTTCCACGACATGCGCAAACTGCCTGCCCTCATCACCGGGCAGTAGCCGGTTCCCGCTCCCAGCCCGTGTGCCGGACCCTCCACCGACAGGGTGCCCTCGAACAGGCCACCCTGTATACGGGGCCGGATGGCGGCTACGGCGTGTACACCTGCTCCAGGCTGTGGATCGCGCCGTCGTCGCCCGTCCCGTACTTGAACACCAGGCCGGAGTCGGGGTGCGCCTTGATCCAGTCGATCAGTTCCTGGACGCCGATGCGCTGGTTCTTGCTGCTCGCGACGACGGGGTTGGTGGCGGTGACGTACGCGGCCTGGTCGAGGGCCCAGCGGGCGTCCTCGCCGGTGACGACGAACGGCTTGCCGTCGGCGTCCTTGCCGGGGCATCCCCACGCCCCGTGCTGGATGACGAGGTTCACCTTCCCCGTGCTCGCGGGGAGTTCCTCGACGCGGTAGACGGCGATCTCGTCGGGGTCGACATGGTCCGGGTCCGGCGCCTTGGTGGCGCAGTCGGTGGCCGGTGCCGTGGTCTTGGTCGAACCGGCGGGCTTGGAGGCGGGCTTCGCCGCGGGCGTTCCGGCACCACCGGCCGCACCCGGCGATGCGGGAGCAGTGGCCCCCGAGCCTCCTGTGCCTCCCGTGCCACCGGTGCCTGCGGTGCTCCCCGTGTCCCCGCCCTTGCCCCCGTCGGACGTGCCCGGTGCCTTGCTCGCCGTGGTGGCAATGGCGCTCGGCGAGCCGTCGGCGCCGGCGGCGGAGCCGTCTCCCTGGCATCCGGTGAGCGCGGCGGCCAGTGCGGCGGCAGCGAGCGCGATGACGGCGGGTCTGAGGCGATGAGCATGCATGTCGGGACGTCCCCCCTGTTCGCGGGCGGCCCTGTCGGCCGCACACCGGTCGGGACCGTAACAACGCTTCGGCTCGCTCCGCACTACCAGAACATCCTGTGTCACGGACTCCGGACAATGCCGTCACGAGGCATGGACCATGTGACGGAGGGTCCGTCATCACCGCTGTCGTGGACACACCACCCCGCTGAGGTCACCACGCCCGCAACCCATAACATGACCACACAAGTCAAGTTGCCTCAGTCGGCCATAAGTTGAAAAGGGCAAACATGTCGTTCGGTCCCCCACCCGCAGGGTTCGGGCCTGCGACGCCGCCCTCTTCGAATCCGGCGGGCTCCAGCCCGCCCCCGTCGACTCCGCCGGCCGCGACCACTCCCCCGTCGGCCCCGCCCGCCCCGGCTCCCCCCGCCTGGACCGCGCCGAGCTCCGTCGAAGAGGCCCTCTACGAGGCCAAGTCCCGCGAGGACTGGGCAGCCTACTTCGACATTCTCGCGGACAGCCGTCTGTACTTCGAGATACGGCGCGACGGGGCGGACGCCGAACCGGGCAAGACGATTCCCGTCTTCGGGCACGATCCCCGGGTCGCCGGCGGACGGATCTGGGCCGTTTACACGGAGGGCATGCTGCCCGTGCCGGACCCGCACCGGGTGCTCAGCTGGCAGCGCCTCGGGTGGTTCGCCCGGGTGTGGGAGCCGAGCGATCCGCCCATGATCGTGGTCAATCCGGGCAGTCCGTGCGAGGCATTCCTGCCTTCCGCTCCACCGCACTCCGCCGCGTGGGCGCAGTACGAGGCGCAGGGTCCGCTGAACCGCGCGAGGGTGCGCACGCTCCGGTTCGGCGGGCCCCTCAAGGGGCAGGTCGCTCAGGGGCTGGCCTGCGGTGCGCTGCTGGTCGTGCGGTACGGGTTTCCGTGGAACGCCATGGCGTATCACGGCAACGGCTATCGGGGGGAGCGCGAGACCCTTCAGGAGTGGTGGGGCGTCACCAGCCGCGAGGAGTGGCAGGAGCAGCAGACCGCCCTGCTCGATCCCGACGGCGCCAACCCCGTCTGGGAGTTCGCCCTAGGACTGCGCCGCACCATCGCCCGGGACTTCGGCGGCCATGTCGACACCGCCTACTGGCGTGACGCGGTCGCCCGGGTGCTGCGGGCCCGTTCGGGCGGCGAGACCGTCATCACCCCGGACGGGGTCACCACCACTCCCGGCGCCCCGGAGGCGGAGACCGAGGCGCGGATCAAGGGCGTGCAGCATCTCGTCGGGCGCATCACCCGGTACGAGGCACGCTTCCGGGCCGACGGGATCCTGGAGGGGAACCGGTTCGTCAGTTCCGTGGACGCCTGGAACTTCGGGCGGGCCTCCGGGATGGCCCGCTGGGGGCTGGGCTCGCGGTACTGCTCGCTGAAGGAGGCCGAGTCGGCCGTCGTCCAGGCGGGCCGGGCCTCCGCGCGGTCGTACAAGTCCTGGCAGGACTTCGCCGCCGGGTACATCCTCGGGCGCTGTCTGCACTTCGACGACGAGGAGTTCGGGGAGTGGTACACGGACATGGTCGACCTGCACGGGATCCTGATGTCCGACCCCGAAAGCCCCTGGCTCACCGTTCCCTTCAAGTGAGGCGCGGTCATGTGCATCTCGACGGGTGAGGCTCGGTTCTCCGGCACGATCCTCTACTGCGGGCGCCAGCACCACCCCGAGCACGGCCTCATCCATGTCGTGGGGTACCAGAACACCGCCGTCAATCTGGCCGACGGTCCGAACGCCATGCTGCTGCATCTGCCCACACGGCAGCTCGGTCACGGGCAGTTCGTCTCCGCCGGGCGCAGCGGTGACGTCCTGCAGCGCATGGTCGCCGCGGTCGGGGCCGCCGGCGCCGAGGACGACGGCATCGCCTGGATGGGGGCGGATCCGCAGCCCGTCCAGGTCTTCGAGCACGACGTCTACACCGTGCTCCTCGCCTCCGATCCCACTCTCGTCCCCGCCGCGCTGCACCGGGTGCCGCCCCATCGGCGCCCCGCTCTCCACCCCGATCTGCTGCGCTTCTACGCCGAAGCCTTCCCCGACCACACCATCGCCCTCTGCTGCTTCGACAACGCCGATGCGCAGCGCGCCAGGCCCCTGTTGGTCTGGTACCCGCCCCTGGACCCCGACCGGCTGGTCCTGCCCGCGCTGGACAGTCACACGGGAGGTCCGCCGGACCTGGACGCGGACGTCCCCGTGGATCACTGGGTCCTGTTCTCCACCGACGAGGGCCCGTCCGGCTGGGGCGTCCCCGTCGACCACCCGCGGTCCATGCGCCACAGCCTGCGGGCGTTTCTTCCCGACGCCGTCGTGGGCCGGCACTACCCTCCGGGGCGGACCCTGCCCAACGGGGACTTCGCGATCAGCCACGAGGACCTGCTCTCCGCCGACCTCGACCGCGTCGAGCGGCTCCGGCCCGCCCGTCGCTGAGATCCGGCCGAAAGGCGAGCAGCCGCGGCCATTTCCCGACGGTGCCCCTTTGAACATCCTTGACCCGGTCATGCCAAGGCTTCACCATGGGCACGCATCCGCACCGTCGCACTGAAACACCCCCCAGCTCCCCCAGCTCCACTCCCCACGTCCGGGCGAGCCCTCGGCGACCCCGGAATTCCTGGAGACCCAAGGAGAATTCATGCGACTTCGCATCCGCGGCTCCGGCGCGCGCGGCGGCAGACGTACCGCTGCCCTCGGCGCGCTGCTGGCCCTCGCGCTCGCCGCCCCCGTGTCGGCAACGGCCACCCACGCCACCGCCGACAGTGCCCGCAAGGGCCCCTCCTCCGGCGAGGACATCCGGCAGTACGAGATCCAGCGGAGCACGACTCCCGTGACCCGTACGGCCCTCCAGCGGGCCGGCGTCACCGTCGACGAGGCCGACGAGGAGACCGTCGTCGTCTCCGGGCGCGCCGAGCAGATACGCGCGCTGCGCCGGCTCGGGTACGACGTCACGCCCCTCGGGGCGGTGCCCGGCCGCTCGTCCCGCGACCTCGGTGATCCGCGGCTGTACGACTTCCCCAGCGCCGACTCGAAGTACCACAACTACGCCGAGATGAACGCCGAGATCGACCAGCGCCTGGCCGCCTACCCGAACATCATGAGCAAGCGGGTGATCGGCAAGTCGTACCAGGGGCGGGACATCGTCGCCATCAAGGTCAGCGACAACGTGGGCACCGACGAGGACGAGCCCGAGGTGCTCTTCACCGCACACCAGCACGCGCGTGAGCATCTGACCGTCGAGATGGCGCTGTATCTGCTGCGGGAGCTGGGCGCCGGGTACGGGTCCGACCCGCGGATCACCAACATGGTCAACAGCCGGGAGATCTGGATCGTCCCGGATCTGAATCCGGACGGCGGGGAGTACGACATCGCCACCGGGTCGTACCGGTCGTGGCGCAAGAACCGGCAGCCCAACTCCGGTTCCTCGGCCGTCGGGACCGACCTCAACCGGAACTGGGACTACAAGTGGGGCTGCTGCGGTGGCTCGTCCGGCTCGAAGTCGTCGGAGACCTACCGTGGTTCCGCCGCCGAGTCCGCGCCCGAGGTGAAGGTCGTCGCCGACTTCGTGCGCAGCCGGGTCGTCGGGGGCAAGCAGCAGATCAAGGCCGGGATCGACTTCCACACCTACAGCGAGCTGGTGCTGTGGCCGTTCGGGTGGACGTACGCGGACACGGCGACCGGGATGAGCGCGGACGACGCCGCCGCGTTCAAGGCCGTGGGGCAGAAGATGGCCGCCAGCAACGGGTACACGCCCGAGCAGTCGAGCGATCTGTACATCACCGACGGTTCGATCGACGACTATCTGTGGGGCACACAGAAGATCTTCGACTACACCTTCGAGATGTATCCGACGTCCGCGTTCGAGGGTGGGTTCTACCCGCCCGATGAAGTCATCGAGCGGGAGACCTCGCGGAACAGGGACGCGGTGCTGCAACTGCTGGAGAACGCGGACTGCATGTACAGGTCGATCGGGAAGGCGGACCAGTACTGCAGCTAGGTGCGCCCCGCGGCGCAGCCGCACATCGCCACAGCCCCGCGCCCCCTAGTCCGAGCCTTCTTCGAAGTACGCGTCCAGCACGGCGTCCAGCTGGTCCTCCCACTCCTTGAAGCGCGCCCTGGCCGTCGCCTCGATCTCGATCGGGTACCAGCGGCGGTCAGGGGTGTGCACCGTGATGGTGAAACGCTTGCCGAAGCGGGGGGACTCCGTCTCGACCGCGGCGATCTCGTCCCAGCGGAACTCGCAGTTCTCCTCGTCCAGGCTGAGACGGAGCCCGCGGTGGTCGGCGACGAACTTCGCCCGGCGGTCGGCGGCCTCGAAGACGGGGCCGCCCTCCGGTGCCTCCTCCTCGGCCTCCGCGGCCTCATCGGCCTCCGGCTCCGCCGGTGCCTCGGCCGCCGGTGCCTCCGGCTCCTCGGCAGGCTCCGGCCCTCCCTCGGACTCCGCCGTCGGCTTCGCGTCCTCCGGCTCGCCGCGCACGGGCGCGGTGAGCCCCGGGATGAAGGCCGGGTCGAATCCTGCGCCCGTGACGGGCTCGCCCTCGACGGGCTTGCTGCTCGATCCTATGCGCTGGTCCACGGCGGCAGTATGGACGACATTGCTGTGCCGGAACCAGTCGGACCGCCCGACACTCGGGTTGGCCCTGGTCACTCGTCCATGAAGACGATGCGGCGGGTCCTGCCCCCGTCCCCCGGTACGGGCGTCACCGCGGCCCGCCCCGCCGGGACCGCGCGCTCGCGGCCCCAGGCCCGGATCTCCTCGATCTGCTCGGGGTTGCTGACGCTGAGCGGGCGCACCTGGGCGAAGGTGTCCATGACGTAGGAGTCCTTCAGCCGGTCGAAGCCGCCGCGGCGCACCGCCTCCTCGCCCACGTCGTGCAGCGCGGCCTCCAGGTCGGAGCCGGCGAAGCCCTCGGAGAGGTCGACGAGGCGGTCGAGCTGCTCGGGTTCGGGGTGGGCCTGGAGGTAGCGGTGGTGGTAGATGCGGATGATCTCCTTGCGGTCCTGGGCGTCGGGCAGGTCCACGAAGAAGAGTTCGTCGAAGCGTCCCTTGCGGAGCAGCTCCGGCGGCAGGCTGCGGATGTCGTTGGCCGTCGCCACGACGAACGCGCGGGACTGGGACTCCTGGAGCCAGTACAGGAACTGGCCGATGATGCGCTGCGGTACGCCGGACATGTCGTCACGGCCCGCGAGGCCCTTCTCGATCTCGTCGATCCACAGGACGCACGGGGCGACCCGGTCGGCCATGGCGAGCGCCTCGCGGAAGCGGCCCTCGGACTCACCGAGGTACTTGCCGTGGATGCTCGCCATGTCGAGGCGGTAGAGGGGCAGTTGCCAGTCGTGGGCGATCGCCTTGGCCGACAGGGACTTTCCGCAGCCGGGGACGCCGACCAGCAGGACGCCCCGGGGCGGGCGCAGGGCGGTGTGGCGCAGGTCGCGGGAGATCATGTCGTGCTTGCGTTCCAGCCAGGTCCGCAGGCCTGTCAGGCCGCCGATGGCGTAGTCGCTCTGCTTGAGGTGGACCCGTTCCAGGCCGGTGAGGTCGCTGAAGATGCGGTCCTTGGCCTGGGCGAGGCCGAGGACGTCCTCGCGGCGGATGGCGCCCTTGGCGGCGATGGTCGCCATGAGGTTGACGCACTCGGCCTCGGTGACACCGCTCAGGAACTCGGCGGCGCGGCGGGCGTCCTCCTCGGTCCACTCGATGGGGATGTGGCCGTGGTGGTCGCCGAGGAAGCCGCTGAGGATGCCGTACATCTCCTCGGAGTCCGGCAGGTCCAGGCGCAGGCTCATGCCGAGGCGCTGCAGGCCGCTCCAGATGGGGGTGTCCGTGATCAGGACGATGCTGCCCATGTTGCTGTCGGCGAGGCGCGCCAGTTCGGCGAAGTGGCGGGTGACCGGGGTGTCCGATTCGAGTTCGTCGGGGTCGACGAAGACGACGGTGGCGTTGGCGCGGCTGCCGAACTGGGCGGCGGCGAAGTCCATCGCCCCGGCGAGCGAACGGTCGTCCTGCACGGCGGCGTTGCTGCGCAGGTCGCGCAGGCCGGTCGCCCGGGTGTAGATCCAGAACGGCATGCTGCTGCGCCGGGACTGGGTGGCCGCCTCGCGCAGCAGGCGCAGGGCGCGCTGCTGTTCGATGGTGCGCATCGCGATGACCGGGACGCGGGCGGAGATGTAGCTGTCGAGGTGGCTGAGGCTCTCGGCGTAGTTCGACATTCGGGGTTCGGGCCTTCTGCGAGGGTGGGGTGCGGGCGGCGGGGCGGCGGCGAGGCGCTCCTCGGTCGGTCACCTCAGAAGCGCTGCTCCTCGGTCGGTCACCTCAGAAGCGCTGCTCCTCGGTCCGTCACCTCAGAAGCGCTGCTCCTCGGTCCGTCACCTCAGGAGCGCTGCTCCTCGGTCGGTCGCCTCACCCGGGCACGATGCGCCGTCTCGGCGGGGCCGCCGGATCGTACGACCAGGCGCCGGAGGTCGGGGGGCCGCCGGAGGACGGGGTACCGCCGGGGGACGGGGTACCGCCGGAGGTCGGGGGGCCGCCGGGGTACGGCATGCCGGGCGGCCGTCCCCCGAGCGTCGCGGTCAGCGCGTTGTCCCGCAGGGTGCGGCGGCGGCGCTCCACGAGCCGGGGGTCGGCGCCGCGCCGGGCCTCGTCGTCCAGGCTCTGCTCCAGCTGGCCCTGCACCTGGGTGATCTGCCCGTCGACGATCTCGGTGAGCATCGTGCGCAGGTCCTCCGGGAGACCGGGGTGGGCGGCCAGGGCCCGGACCGTGTGCAGGCCGGTGCGGGCCTGGGCGAGTTCACGGCCGTACGAGAACTCGTCCCGGGCCTCGTTCAGGGCGCGCACCAGGTGGTCGGCCCAGGTGGTGAGCCGGGTGCCCAGGGCGGCGCCGAGGTGCTCGCCCAGCCGTGCCCAGGTGTCGCCGTCCCACTGCTCCTCGGGGAGGGCGGGCAGGCTCGCCGGGTCGACCGGTTCCATGGCCGCCCAGCGGCGCAGGAAGGCGACCCAGGCCTGGTAGGGGCCGCCGTCGCCCCACAGGCCGCTCATGCGGTGCTGCCGGGCCGGCGTACGAGGGTCTCGCCGGGCGGCAGCGGCTCCCAGTCGGGCAGCCCCTCCACGACCTTGCGGAGCCTGCTGGTGATCCTTTCCTGCTGCGGGCGGCGCTGCGCGGCCCACGGGGAGGACTGGGCGCGGCCGGCGTCGGCGGAGGCGGCCCAGGGGGAGGCGGCGGGCTGCTGGGCCGTGCCACCGCCGCTGCCGACGGGCTGCGGGGCCGTGCCGGCGGGCTGCGGGGCGGCGGCCCAGGGGGCCGAAGCGGCTCCCTGGGCGGGCGGTGAGGTCGCGGGCTGCCCAGTCGCGGCCCAGGAGCGCGCGGATGCGGGCGCCGACGACGTCGGGTCGGGCTGGTGGGCGGGCGGCGGCGGGGTGCTCATCGGGCGCTGTCCTCCTGGGGCTCGGGCGAGGTCTCCTTCGGCTGGGGCGAGGTCTCCTTCGGCTGGGGCGGGTTCTTCATCGCCTCGGACGAAGCCTCCTTCGCCCCGGACGCGGGCCCCTTCGCCCCGGACGGGGCCCCCTTCGCGGGCCGGGGCTCGGGCACTGTCTGCCAGGCGGCCTGCTGCTCGGGCGCCGTTCGCTCCCCGGGCGCCGGATCGGCCGCGTCCTGCCTGCGCACCGTGCGCCCCTCGAACGGGGACGCGGCGCCGCCCGCCGTCGGCAGCGTGGCGATCAGCTCCCGCACCTTGGCCTCCGCCCGGTCGGCCGCCGTGAACTTCTCGTACCAGTCGGTGAGTTCGGCGGAGGCGCCGCGCAGCTGGTGCAGGGACTCCGTCCTGGCCCGCTCCAGCAGTTCGCGGGCCGCGGCCTGGGCGCGGGCCGCCGTCTGGGCCTGGTTGCGCAGGATCAGGCCCCAGACGAGGGCGACGATCGCCGCGGCACCGAGCGCGAAGACGGGCCAGCTGCCCACCAGGAAGAGGAGGATCGCCGCGACGACACCGACCAGCGGGGCCGCCTTCTTCAGCCACGGGAAGGCGAGCGCGTCCAGGAACGGGCGCGTGTAGTGGTCCCAGTGGTCGCTCAGCGACTTCTCCAGGGCCGCCAGCGGCTGGGTGAACGAGCCGACCCAGGTGGGCAGCTGGAAGAGCTGGGAGCCGACCGTGTGGGTGGTGGCGAACTGGGCCTGGACGTCCTGCGGCACGGCGGCCCGGTAGTCGCGGGTGTGGGCGGCGTGCGCCTGCTGGAACCACTCGTGGCAGGCGGCCACGGACAGCCGCTGGGTGGCCGGCGAGGTGCCGATGGCCTGCGGGTTGAGCGCGGCCGTGGTCTGCACGGTCAGGTAGTCGAGGGTCTCCTCGTACGACGCGGAGTCCGCGTCGGCGGACTTCCGGGCGGCGGTGAGGTCGCCGTCCTGGTCGACCACGGCCTGGTTGAAGGCGAGGTCGCGGCGGAGCGGCAGCTCCTCGTTGTCGTACTCGGAGACGAGCCGGTCGAGGATGTCGTCGACGGCGTCCTCGATGCGCTCGGACGGCTGGAACTCGCGGTCCATGACGGCCTTGTACTTGTCCAGCACGGGCTGCTGGCCGCGCGCGGAGGAGAGCACGCCGTCGAGGGTGACCCACTGCGGGGACAGGGCGGACAGCCGCGGGAACTCGGCGGCCTGGGACGGTCCGCGCAGGGACTCCAGCTCGTCGCGCCAGCGCCGGACCTGCCTGGCCTGGGCGTCGGCGCTGTCCATCAGCTGGGCGCGCCACTCGGCCAGGGTGCGGTCCAGCAGCTCACGGCCGACCGGTCCGAAGGCGCCCTGGGCGATGGCCTCCAGGATGACCGCGAACTCGCGGCCGAGCGCGGCCGGGTCCTGGGCGAGGAGGTAGTGCCGCAGCCAGCGCACCGCCGCCTCGGAGCGGCCCTGGCGGCGCAGGACGAGCGCGAAGAAGAGGGAGGTGCGGTCGGGCGAGCGGCGGAAGGCCTCGTCCACGGCGCGGTCGCACAGGGTGCGGTCGTCCGCGGACCAGGAGGCGAGGGCGACCAGGGCGGGGGCGAGCCAGTAGCGCGGGGTCTGGATCATCAGCTGGTCGCTGACCATCCGGACGTTGTCCTCCGACACCAGGCCGACGTCGAAGGCCTGGAGCATGCCGACGGCGGTGCGGCGGACCGTCTTGTGGTGGCCGAACTCGTGGTCGATCTTGTCCTCGATGGCCCCGATGCGGGTCTCGGCGCGCTGCACGTTGGCGGTGGCCTCGGCCTGTCGGACGAAGGCGAGGAACTCGTCGCGCAGCTGCTGGAGTTCGGTGCGGGTCTGGTTCTGGTTGGCCTCGACGGTGGAGACCTGGCCGGAGACTGAGCCGACCTGTTCGCTGAGTCTGATGACGAGGTTGCTGACTTCCTGCACCTTGCGGTGCAGCGCGAGGTCGACCTCGGACATGCGGAACTCCGTTCGAGTGCTGCGGGGTGAGCGGGCGGGGGTCGGGGATCAGGGGCGGACGACGGTGCCGTCGTCCAGAACGGGGAGGATCAGGCCGTCGTCGTAGACCTCGACGCAGGCGTAGCCGCCGGAGCGGGCGAGCATGCGGGCGGCCGAGAACGGCTCGGGCATCGGCTCGGCGGCGGAGAAGTGCCGGACGATGACGCCGAGGAGGCTGAGCTGGTGGTCGACGTAGGGCGGGCCCAGGTAGCAGCGGGCGACGTAGCCGAGCGGGACCGAGCCGTAGGCCGTCGTGTACTGCTCGCGGAGCCATTCGGCCAGTGAGCGGCAGGCCTGCTCGTCGAGCCCGGCGTCGAGCCGGCCGACCGCGTCCAGCAGCTTGCGGGAGCGCGGTGTGTACAGCTCGCGGCGGACCACGCCGGGTGCCGGGTTCGCGGGCGCGGAGGCCCGCTGGGCGCCCAGGCCCGGCTGAGGGCCCAGGCCCTGCTGTGCCGGCCGCACGATACGGCGCGGCCGTTCGGTGTTCCCCATGTGCCCCCCGAGAGTCATGGGTGGTGAGCAGTTGTGCGATGCACGGAAGGTGAAGGTTAGTGACGTCACGTCAAGAGTGCATCTCCGTACGTCGTATTGACCCCCCTGCGACCCTGGCAAACTCTCCGGCATGGGCACGATCAAGGCGCTCCTGGTGGGCATCGACGACTATCCGGCGTCCGTGGCGAGTGCGCTCGGCGGCTGCGTGAACGACATCGCCGAGGCGCAGCGGCTGGTGACGGAGCTGGCCGGCGAACAGGCCGACGTCACCGTCCTGTTGAACGCCGGGGCGACCGTGGAGGCCGTGACGGACGCGGTGCAGCGGCACCTGGGCTCGGCCGGTCCCGGGGACACCGCGCTGCTCTGGTTCTCCGGGCACGGCACGCAGGAGACCGCCACCGGCGCCGATCTGCTGATCGAGGCGACGGGTCTGAACCAGGCACTGGTGTGCGTGGACGGGCCGCTGCCCGACAAGCGGCTCGGCGCGCTGCTGGACCGGGTCGCGGCGGGCGGCGCGCAGGTGACCGCGGTTCTGGACTGCTGCCACTCGGGGGGTGCGACGCGGGAGGCGGAACTGACCGAGCGCTACGCGCCGCCCCGGCCCGGCTGGGACCTGGGCGGGCGGGAGCCACGCGGACCGGGCGGGCCGCCCCGGCATGTGCTGCTGGCGGCGAGCCGGCTGGACGAGCCGTCGTACGAGGGCTGGTTCGAGGGGCACCGGCACGGGGCGTTCACGCATGCGCTGCTCGGTGCGGTGCGCGCGGCCGGGCCCGGTGCCACCTGCCGGGAGCTGCTGGCGGGGGCCGCCGCGCGGGTGCAGCGGGCGGGCAGCACCCAGCATCCGGTGCTCTTCCCCGATCTGCCGGGCGGCCCCGCCGACCGGCCGCTGCTGGGAGGCGCCGCCCGGGCGGCGAGCCCGCATCTGCTGCGGTACGGCGCCGACGGCTGGGAGGTGGACTGCGGTGCCGTGCACGGGCTGCGGGAGGGCGGTGCGGCGGCGCAGGGCACCCTGTTCGCGGCGCTGGACGAGGGGCCGGGCCGTGGCGTCGTACGGGCACTGGAGGTGTCGGCCGCCCGGACGCTGGTCGCGCCGGTGGACTGGGAGCCGGAGCCGGAGCGGGTGTATCCGGTCGCGCTGTCGCAGGTCGCGCTGCCACCGGCCAGTGCGACGGTGGACGGCTCCCCGGAGGAGAGAGAGCTGCTGGCCGGCGAACTCGGGTCGCTGGTGCGGCTGGTGGACGGGCCCGAGCAGGCGCACGGGCTGCACTTCGGGGTGCGGGTGCGGGACGGGCGCGCGTACGTCCTGCGGCGCGACGGCAGCGAGTTCACGGCGCCCCTGCCGTTCGGGGGCCGGGGGGACGCCGGGCGGGTCGCGGACTGCCTGGCCCACCTCACCCGCTGGCACCAGCTGCGCGACCTCGCGCCGCGGCCCTCACTGCTGGACGGGCTGGTGGAGCTGGAGATCGTCCCGTGGGGCTCGGACGAGCCGCTGCGGCCGGACGCGGCCGGTGAGCTGGTCTGCCCGTACACCGCGGGCCCCTCCGGCCCGCGTCCGCCGTGGGTGTCGATCCGGCTGCACAATCGTTCCCCCGACCGCACCCTGTGGTGCGTGCTGCTGGATCTGACCGACGGCTACGCCTCCGATCCGGTGCTGTTTCCCGGGCACTTCATCGGCCCGGGGCACACGGGGCACGCGCTGGACGGCGACCCCGTGCATCTGTCGCTGCCCGCCTCCCGGGCGGCGGTGCCGGGCGCCGAGGCGCGAGACTGGCTCAAACTGATCGTCGCGGACCGCGAGTTGAACACGGTGCCGTTCCGGCTGCCCCCGTGGGACGCGGCCACCGGCCGCCGCGTCCTGGGGCCCGTGCTCGGGGCGGCGGGACGCTGGACGGCGGTGACCGTCCCGCTGCGCACACTGGTGCCCCACGCGCCGCGGGGGGTCAGTGGCCCAGGTGGGTGAAGCCGGCCCAGGCACTCAGGTCGTGCGGGTCGGTGCGGCGGGCGCGGTCGGCGAGGAACCCCGGCAGCTCGGGCGGTGGTTCGCGGTCGGGGTTGAGCATCCACAGCTGGGCCCGGCGCAGGGCCCGGGCCGGGGGCTCGCCGTGGGTGCGCAGGAAGTGGTGGGTGAGGAACATCAGGACCGAGGTCGCCTCGTCCGGGACCGGCCACAGCGAGCCGACGACCGAGCGGGCGCCGGCCGCGAGGAAGGCGGTGGCGAGGGTGTAGGCCTCGTTGTGGCCGCGGCCCGAGACATGGCTGCGGCAGGCGGCCAGCAGGACGAGACCGAGCCGTTCGCCGCCCGCCCCGGTGATCTCCTCGGCCGCCAGCTGTCCGTCGTGCAGGGAGAGGTAGGCGCTGCGGCGGGCGTTCTCGGCGACGGACGCGTGGCAGGCGAGATGCAGCACGCCTCCGTCCTGCGGGGCCTCGCGCAGCCAGCGCAGCACCTCGCCCGGGGTGCCCGGCCCGTCGGTGGGGCCGGTGGTGCGGCGGCCCAGGAAGCGGGCCTCGGGGTAGAAGGCCCGCTGGACGGCGTCGGCCTCCTCGCCGGCGTGCCGCAGATCGCCGGTGGGGTTGCCGACGATCAGCGCCGCGCCGGTGTGCTCGGCGGCGGGCCGGGCGGCCCCCTGGCACAGCAGGCGCGCCGAGGCTGCGTACGAGATCTCGGCGGCCTGCAGCGCGTACTGCCGCCCGCGCGGCCCGCCCTGCTGCCAGGCCGCGTGCCAGGGCACCAGCCCCAGCCTGCCCATGGGCACCAGCACCAACCTGGGCATCCGCCCGGCCGGCATCTCGAAGGCCTCCAGCAGGGGCTTCATCGCCGCGTACCAGGCCCAGCCGCACAGCCGGTCGAGCTGGGCGCGCAGGGAGGACGGCGCGGTGGGACGCCGCCCGGGCACGGGGCCGAGGTCGCGGGGGCCGAGGTCGCGGGGGTCGCCCTCACGAGAGTCGCCTCCGGGGTCGCCGTCACGGAAATCGCCCTCACGGGAGTGGCCGTCGCGCGAGCCACCCCCGCGGAAGTCACCCTCGCGGACGTCACCCCCGCGGGAGCCACCCCCGCGGAAGTCGCCACCACGGAAGTCGCCACCACGGAAGTCGCCGCCGTCGAGGTCGCCGTCGGCGAGGTCGCCGTCGGCGGGGTCGCCCTCGCGGGACGGGCCCTGTGCCGGGCCGTACTCCTTCAGTGGTGCCGCGTCCTCCGTCAGCGTCGGCAGAGGCACGGCGTGGACCGCGCCCCTCGATGTGACGACCAGGGCGGTGCCCGGGGTGTCCTCGGTGGCCGGCACCAGGTAGACCAGCGCGTCCTTGGTGAGGGCGCGCAAGGCCTCGGCGATCTCGTCGGGGGCCGGCGGGTCGAGGAGCCGGGCCTGGTGGGGTGCGTCGGTGCCGGTGAGCGCGGCCAGGACACGGCGGCGCAGGGTGCTGGGGACGGTGAGGGGGGACCGGGCGGCGGTGAGCGGGTCGGTGGCCTGCTCGCTCGCGTCGGCTCCGGCGGCCCGCCACTCGTCCGCCAGGTCCGTGTGGCCGGTGGCGGTGAGCAGGTCGGGGACGGTCGCGGAGGTGAGGGCCGCGTGCAGGACCAGGCCCCGGCAGGCGTCCAGGGCCCTCAGGGCCTGCTCGGGCCGGTCGTCGCGCAGGCACCAGCCGGCCACTTCCAGCGCGGCCCGGGTGGCCTGCGCGGCCGCGACCGTCGCATGGTCGGTGCCGGACTGCAGCAGCGCGGCCCAGGCGTGGCCGCGCAGCGACTCCAGGCCCGTGGCGCGGGCGCCGTCCCGGTCGCGGCGGTGCAGGTCGTCGCGGGTGCGCAGGGCCCGGGCGAGCGCGAGCCCGGTGTCGGCGTGGAGGCGGTGCTCGGGGCCGCCGGTCTCCGCGAAGGCGCCCTTCAGCAGGGCGATGCCCTTGGCCAGGCGTTCCCTGCGGCGCACCCGGTCGATCTCCAGCTCGGACAGTGCGCAGTGGGCGATGCCCAGGCCGTTGGCGTAGCGCAGGCGGCTGTCGCTGCCCGGTTCGCACAGCTCGTGGGCCTCCCGGAGCAGGCCGGTGGCCGCCATGATCCCCGGCCCGTCCTGCCGGGCGGCGGCGTGCACGAACCGGGTCATGCCGTTGTCGCCGAGCACCCAGGCGCGGTGGTCGCGGGGCAGCCTCCCTGCCTGGCGGCGCAGTTCGGCCGCGCTCGGGCGGGCCGGGAGGGCGGGCAGCGGGGGGACGCCGAGGTGCCGGGCGAGGTTGTCGCGGCCGGCGCGGGCGTTCTCCAGGTGGGTGAGGATCTCGATGCGGGAGGGGTCCTCGTCGCTGAGCGCGGCATGCCCCTCGGTGAGCGCCGAGATGTGCCGGTCGGCGTCGGGCAGGTCGCCGCGCCGGATGGCGGCGTGCGCGTCGAAGCCCGCCTGCTGGAGGTCCATCAGGGTGCGCAGATGGGCGGGCAGGGCGGGGTCGGAGCGCAGCCGGCGCCAGGTGGCGGCGCCGGCCTCCATGTCGTCGTCGGCGCCGCCGGTCTGGCCGCGCTGGGTCTGGGCCAGGAAGCGGGCGAGGGCGAGGGCGTAGCCGGGCTCGTCGCCGAGGCCGCCGTCGGCCTCCGCCCGGTCGAAGTGGGCGAGCGCCTCGTCGAACCCGGCGCCGGAGCCGCTGCTCATCTCCTCGTGCAGCCGGGCGACGCCGGTGATGGCATGGGCCGGGCCCCGCCAGGCCGGGTCCCGTTCGGCCCGTTCCAGGACCGCCTGGGTCAGCTCCCGCCGGTGCTCGGCGGTGATGTGGGTGCCCTCGGGGTCGAGGAGGGTGAGGTTGTTCAGCATCAGCGAGGCGAGCTGGGCCCGGCCGGGGCTGCCAGGTTCGAGCGAGCGCAGCCGGGCGAGGGCCTGTTCGAAGCCCTGGATGCGACGGTGGGCTCCGACGACGTCCCGTCCGAGACCCTGCAGGAACTCCTCCTCCCCGAAGTCGACGAAGGCCCGGCCCTCGCGGATGTCGTCGAGCAGTGCGTCCCAGGTCTGCTTGAGCCGTTCGGTGTCGAGACCTTCCGGACATCCGTCGGTCTCGGGCAGTACCCCGTGGTCGGCGAGGGTGAAGCGGGCCCAGCCGTCGAGCATGCGGGCGGACTGGAGCAGGTCGTGGTTGCCGGTTGCGGAGTCCAGGACGAGTCCGGCGGCGCGCAGCACGTCCTGTGCGCGGTCCGGACGGGGGTCGTCGTGGTGCCGGGACTGCTGGAAGAGGGCGAGGAAGAGTGCGGTGGCGCCGATGTCGCCGTCCCGTTCCGGCCGCCAGGTGTCGAGGGCGCGGCGGACGAGGGAGATACCGCGGTCCCTGCCCTCGGCGTCGTCACGGGCGGCGGCCCGCTCGTACAGCAGCCGCCCGAACATGTCCAGGTACTGCGGCAGCAGCTGCTCCTCGGCGCCGGGCCGCTCCAGCAGGCTCCGCAGCTCGACCTCGGCGGCCAGGCTGTGGCCGACGTCCTTCCAGGTGGCCCAGATCATGGCCCGTACGAGGAGGGCGTTGACCTCGGCCTCGAACGCCCAGTGGGGTTCGGGTCCGCCCGCCCGCCGGGCCTCGGTGAGCGCGGTGTCGAAGGCGTCCCGGGCGGCCTCCAGTTCTTCCCGGTCGATCCGCACCCGGCCGCGCACCATCGTGGCGAGGCCCAGGCTGTAGCCCAGGTGCGGGACTTCGGCGGGCGGGGCGGTGGCGAGCAGAGCGCGGTAGTGGCGGGCCGAGGCGTCGGCTGCGTCGAGATCCCCGTGCCGCAGGGCCCGCTGCATGGACAGGTATCCGGCTCCGGCCCGCAGGTCGGACTCTTCCTCGCTGCCCGGCTCCACGTCCTCGAGGGCCTCGTCGTGCCGGCGCAGGGCCTCCTCCAGCAGCTCGGCGGAGTCGGGGTCGGCGAGGCAGCGCAGCTTGGTGCACACGGCGAGGACGTGCCGCCCCCACGTTCGCTCCCACGCGAACTCGGGTTCCTGGTCGGGCAGTTCCTCCACTCCCGCGCGCAGCAGCGCGAAGGCCTCCTCCAGCAGCCGCCGTTCGCCGCCGTCCTCGTACTGCACACCCCGCAGATGACCGAACCGCACCCGCCAGGCCGACCACAGCGGCTCGGCGCCGGGGCTGCGGAAGGCGTGCTCGAACGCCTCGACGGCCAGGGCGAGTTCCTCGTCCCGGCCGTCGTCGTCACGCAGCAGGTACAGCCGGTGGCTCAGCTCTCCGGCATACCCGCACAGCTCGGCCGTCTCCGGATCACCGGCACTGAGCCCGGCCAACTCGTCTAGTACGGCGTCGCGTTCGGCGGTGAGGTCACCGAGGGGACCGGACGACCGGGAGGCGGAGGAGGTCACGTACCCATACTGCCTACAGGAACAGGCTCACCGCCCCCGCCACCGCGAACCCCGCCACCGACAGCACCGACTCCAGCACGGTCCAGGTCCGCAGCGTGTCCCGCTCGCTGATGCCGAAGTACTTGGCGACCATCCAGAAACCGCCGTCGTTGACGTGGGAGGCGAAGATGGAGCCGGCCGAGATGGCCATGATGACCAGGGCCACGAAGGCCTGTGAGTGGTGGTCCTGGGCGAGCAGGGGCGCCACGATGCCCGCCGTCGTCACGATCGCGACCGTGGCCGAGCCCTGGGCCACCCGCAGCACCAGCGAGATCAGGTACGACAGCACGATCACCGGCAGGCCGACGCCGTGGAAGGTGTCGGAGAGGGCCTGCGCGACCCCGCTCGCCTTGAGGACCGCGCCGAACACCCCGCCCGCGCCGACCACCAGCAGGATGTTGCCGACCGGCTTGAGGGAGGCCGTCGAGACGGACTCCAGGGACGTGCGGGACCAGCCGCGCCGGATGCCGAGCAGGTAGTAGGCGAGCAGCAGCGCGAGGGTGAGGGCGACGAACGGGCTGCCGAAGAACTCCAGGACCGAGCGGCCGGTGGAGGGGTCGAGGGCGATCGAGGAGAAGGTGGCGGCGAGGATGAGGACGAGCGGCGTACCGATGATGGCGAGAACCGTGCCGAGCGGCACCGGCTTCTCCTGCGGTTCCACACCCTGTGCGCGCTGCTCGGCGACGACGGCCCGCTTCGCCTCTTCGGCCGCCTCGGCCATGTCCTGCGGCACGGCGACGAAGATCCGCCTGCCGATCCAGGCGGAGTACGCCCAGGCGGCCAGGACGGCGGGGATGCCGCAGACGACGCCCATGAGGACGACCCAGCCGAGCTGGACGTGCAGCAGCCCCGCGGCGGCGACCGGCCCGGGGTGCGGGGGCAGGAAGGCGTGGGTCATCGAGAGGCCGGCGAGCAGCGGCAGGCAGTACAGCAGGATCGACTTGCCGGAGCGCTTCGCGGCCGCGTAGACGAGGGGCGCGAGGACGAAGATGCCGACGTCGAAGAAGACCGGGATGCCGAAGATCAGGCCGGTCAGGCCCATGGCCAGGGGTGCCCGCCGCTCCCCGAAGACACCGAGCAGACGGGACGCCAGCACCTCTGCCCCGCCGCTGACTTCGAGGATCGCGCCGAGCATCGTGCCGAGCGCGATGATGATCGCGACATGGCCGAGGATGCCGCCCATGCCGGACTCGACGGTGGAGACGGCGTCGGAGCGCTGGACGGTGCCGAAGAGTTCGGTGACCGACAGGCCGGCGAGCAGGCCGACGGTTATGGAGACGGCGAGCAGGGCGACGAAGGGCTGCAGCCGGACCTTAATGATCAGGAAGAGCAGCAGGGCTATGCCGATGGCGGCGACGGTGAGCAGGCCTGCGGTGCCGTCGAGGAGGAGCAGCAGGCCGCCGGTGTGGGGTGGTGTCGCGGGGGCGGGGGCGGTTGCGGCGAGCGGAAAGGACATACGGGGGTCCTCTGCTTGAGTGCATGGTTCCGGGGGGACTGGGGGGTGTCCCCCCGCGGGCGCAGCCGGGCAGGCTCGATCGCGGCACGGCAGCCCGGAAGGGTGCCGTGCCGTGCGGGACGTGCGAGAGGTGCGGGAGTGTCAGGGGCTCAGCCGAGTACGGCGAGGGCGTCGATCTCGATGAGGAGGCCGGCCGGCAGACCGACGTAGACCGTCGTGCGGGCGGCGGGCGGGGCGGTGAGGCCCTGCTCCTCGAAGTAGGCGTTGTAGATCTCGTTCATCTCGGCGAAGTGGTCCACGTCGGTGAGGTAGACGCGGATCATCATCACGTCGTCCCAGCTCGCGCCGCCCTCTTCGAGGATCGCCTTGACGTTGGCGAGGGTCTGCAGGGTCTGCTCGGGCAGGGTGGGACCGGCCGGTGTCGGGGGCCTGCCCTCCTCGGCGGGCAGGAAGCCGACCTGGCCGGCGACCTGGAGGATGTTGCCCTTCCTGACACCGTGGGAGAACTTCGCGGGCGGGGTGGTGTGGGTCTTCGGGGTGAGCGCGATCTTCTCGGTCATGCGCAGGTGCCCTTCGCTGGTGTCTCGGTCATTCGGGGATGCCCTTCGCAGGCGTCCTTCCGGAGTACTCGCCGCTGATCGCGTCCGCGGTACGGCGCACCTGCGGGAGCAGGGTGAGGAGTTCCTCGGCGGTGACGACGACGTTCGGCGCGGACACCGACATCGCGGCGACCACCCGGCCGTCGGCGCCGCGGACGGGGGCCGCGACGCAGTTGATGGACTCCTCGTGGCCGCCGAGGTCGGTGGCCCATCCCTGTTCGCGCACCTGCTCCAACTCCCGCAGGAAAGCTGCGGCGTTGGGGGTGGAACGGGCCGTGTACAGGGGGTAGTCGAGCTTGTCGGCGAGGGCGCGGCGCTCGGGTTCGGGCAGGTCGGCCAGGAGCAGCTTGGCGACGGCGGCGACCGTGATGGCCACGGGCTTGCCGATCCGGGAGTACATCCGGACCGGGTAGCGGCTCTCGACCTTGTCGATGTAGAGCACCTCGTTCTCCTCGTACACGGCGAGGTGCACGGTGTGGCCGCAACTCTCGTTGAGGCGGACGAGGTGGGGGTGGGCGATCTCGCGGATGTCGAGGTTCTCCATCGCCTCCTGGGCGAGGGCGAAGAGGCGGGCGCCGAGCCGGTAGCGCTGGTCGGACTGGCGGTAGACCAGGCCGTGCTCGTGCAGGGTGCGCAGGAGGCGCAGGGCCGTGGACTTGTGGACGCCGAGCCGGTCGGCGACCTGGCCGAGGTCGGCGGGGCCCTCGGCGAGCAGCGGCAGGATGCTCAGGGCGCGGTCGACGGTCTGACTCATGGGGTGTTCGCCTCCTCGGTGGCCTCGCCGGCCTGCGTCCAGCCGGGGCCGAGTCGAAGTCTCCCCCACGTCTCGTCGTCCAGGGCGGCCAGGCGGTCGGCGTGGCTCATCCAGGAGGGGCGCCGCGATGGGGGTCCCCCCAGGCGTTCGGCTCCGGGGGAGGCTCCTTGAGGGGCGGTGGCCGGGTGGCGGGTGGGAGGGACGGCCAGGTCGCCGGGCGTGGTGAGCGCGGCCGCGGCCATCAGGTGCCCGTGCCGGATGCGCTCTCGCGGGGGCAGACCGCGCAGGGTGGCGGAGAGGAATCCGGCGGCGAAGGCGTCCCCGGCGCCGACATGGGCGACGACGTCGACCCTCGGGGCCCGGACGAAGGTCGCGGTGCCGTCGGCGTCCTCGAGTCCCTCGGTGTTCCTGTCGAACACGGTCGCCCCGCCCCTGCCCTGCTTCACTACGACGATCTCCGGCTCGGGCAGCGCTTCCCGGATGGCCCGGCCGCCGTGCAGCCCCCACGCCTGGCGTGCCTCGTCGTCGCCCACGAACACGATGTCGGCGCCCCGCGCCAGTTCCAGCAGTACGCGCGGCCCGTCGGCGTCCGGCCACAGCGCGGGCCGGTGGTTGACGTCGAAGGAGACCAGTGGGCGGCCGGGCCGCGGGGCCGTCAGTTCGCGCATCAGTTCCAGGCAGTCGCCGGAGAGTGCTGCCGTGATGCCGGACAGGTGCAGCAGCAGCCCCGCACGTACGGCGGCCAGGTCGACGTTCTCGACGGTCATCGCGGAGGCCGCCGACCCGGCCCGGTAGTACGCCACTTCGTGCGCGTCGGTGGCCCGGTCGGCCGCGGTGCGGAAGTAGATCCCCGTTGGCCGGTCGGCGTCGATGCTCACGGCGCTCGTGTCGACGCCGTACCCGGCGATCCGCTCGACCAGGTGCTGCCCGAACCCGTCGGCCCCCACCCGGCTCACCCACCGGGCGGAGTGGCCGCAGGCCGCCAGCACGCAGGCCACGTTGGACTCGGCTCCCCCGATGGTCCGCTCGAAGGCGGGGACGTCGGCGAGGCGGCCCGGCCGGGTGGGCAGGAAGGTGACCATGGACTCGCCGAGCGCCACGACGTCCACAATGTGGGGGGCGTTGCGGGCTCCGGTCACGATCGTCGTAGCTCCTCGGTGGCGGGAGTCCGTTGACCCCGTGTTGGCCGAGATGTTAGACAGCTGTGAGCGACATGCGCAATGGATGTTGCATTATGTGCAACGCAGCAGATCAGGGAGGTCCCATGGCTCGCGAAATCGGTACCGAAGCGCTCGCCCGGCTCGCCGGGGAACGCGTCGACCATCGCTTCAAGGGCCTCCCGCCGGATGCCGCGGGGCTGACCGTCGCCGAGCTGGCGGCCCAGCGCCGCAACCTCTTCACCGACGGCTTCACCACCCCCGTGCTCGCGCTCTCCGCCGAACGCCTGGAGCACAACCTGCAGCTCATGGAGACGTACGCCGCCCGGCACGGCCTCGCCTTCGCCCCGCACGGCAAGACGTCCATGGCACCCCAGCTCTTCCGGCGGCAGATCGAGCACGGGGCGTGGGGCATCACCCTCGCGGTACCGCACCAGGTGTGGGTGGCCCGGGCGTTCGGCTTCGAGCGGATCTTCCTGGCCAACGAGCTGGTCGACCCGGCCGCCCTGCGCCGGATCGCCGCCGACCTGGCCGCCGACCCCGCCTTCCGTTTCGTCTGCTACGTCGACTCCGTGCGCGGGGTCGAGCTGATGGACGCGGCCCTGCGCGGCGCCGCCCGTCCGGTGGACGTCGTGGTGGAGGTGGGCGCGGGCGAGGGTGCGCGCACCGGCGTGCGCACGGGCGCGGATGCGACGGCGGTCGCGGACGCGGTGGCGGGTGTGGAGACGCTGCGGCTGGTGGGCGTGGCGGGCTACGAGGCCCAGGTTCCGGGGGCGTCGCCGGACCGGGTGGGCGACTGGCTGCGGCGACTGGTGGCTCTCGCCGCCGAGTTCGACAAGGCGGGGCGGTTCGCCGGGGCCGAGGAGATCGTGCTGAGCGCCGGCGGCAGTGAGTGGTTCGATGCGGTCGCCGACGTCTTCGCGGAGGTCCCCGCACTCTCGCTCCCCGTCCTGAAGCTGCTCCGCTCGGGCGCGTACGTCTCGCACGACGACGTGCACTACAGCAGGCTCACCCCGTTCAACCGGGTGCCCGAGGAGGGCGCCCTGGAGCCCGCGTTCCGGCTGTGGGCGCAGGTCGTCTCCCGCCCTTCCCCCGAGCAGGCCTTCGTCAACGCGGGCAAGCGGGACGCCGCCTACGACCTCGACCACCCCGTGGCCCACGTGGTGCGCCGGGACGGCACCGAGCACCCGGCGACCGGCATCGAGGTGACCGCCCTGTCCGACCAGCACCTCTGGCTGGGCACCGCCCCGGAGGCGGACGTCGAGGTCGGCGACTGGATCGGCTTCGGCCTGTCCCACCCGTGCACGTCGTTCGACAAGTGGCAGCTGATCCCGGTGGCCGAGGCGGACGGGACGGTCGTCGACTACATCCGCACCTTCTTCTAGGGAGGCGGGCAGCGCCGTGGAGGACCTGGTCATCCGGGACGCGGACGTCGTCGACGGCAGCGGTGCGGACTCCTACCGCGCCGATGTCGTGGTCGACGGCGGCCGGATCGTCTCGATCGTCAAGGAGGCCGCGGCGGCGGGCTGCCAGCGGCCCCGGGCGCGGCGGGAGCTGGACGCGGAGGGGCTCGTCCTGTCCCCCGGCTTCATCGACATGCACGCCCACTCCGACCTGGCCCTGCTGCGCGATCCCGACCACAGCGCGAAGGCCGCGCAGGGGGTCACGCTCGAAGTCGTCGGCCAGGACGGTCTGTCGTACGCCCCGGTGGACGACCGCACGCGGGAGGAGGTCCGCCGGGCGATCACCGGCTGGAACGGGTACGGCGACGACATCGACATGGACTGGCGGACGGTCGGCGAGTATCTCGACCGGCTGGACGAGGGCGTCGCCGTCAACGCCGCCTATCTCGTCCCGCAGGGCACGGTCCGCGCGCTCGCGGTCGGCTGGGAGGACCGGCCGGCCGCGCCCGCGGAGCTGGACCGGATGCGGCAGCTGGTCGCGGAGGGCCTGGAGCAGGGTGCGGTCGGCCTGTCCTCCGGGCTCACCTACACGCCCGGGATGTACGCCGGGGACGCCGAGCTGACCGAGCTGTGCCGGGTGGTGGCCGGGTACGGCGGCTACTACTGCCCGCACCACCGCTCCTACGGCGCCGGGGCCCTGGAGGCGTACGCGGAGATGGTGGAGCTGACCCGCCGGGCGGGCTGTCCGCTGCACCTGGCCCACGCCACCATGAACTTCGGCGTCAACGAGGGCCGCGCGCCCGAGCTGCTGGCCCTCCTCGACGGGGCCCTGGACTCGGGCGCCGACATCACGCTGGACACCTACCCCTACACCCCGGGGTGCACCACCCTGGCCGCGCTGCTGCCGAGCTGGGCGGGCGAGGGCGGCCCCGAGGGGATCCTGGCCCGGCTCGCCGACCCGGCGACGGCCGAGCGGATCCGGCACGACCTGGAGGTGACCGGCTCGGACGGCTGCCACGGGGTGCCCGTGGAGTGGGACACGATCGAGATCGCGGGCGTGGCGAACCCCGGCCTCGGCGATCTCGTGGGCCGTACGGTCCTGGAGGCGGCGTCGCGGAGCGGCGAGAGCCCCTGGGCGACCGCCCGCCGCCTGCTGGCCGAGGACCGGCTGGGCACGACGATCCTCCAGCACGTCGGTCACGAGGAGAACGTCCGCGCGATCATGCGGCACCGCACCCACACCGGCGGCTCCGACGGCATCCTGCAGGGCGCCAAGCCGCACCCTCGGGCCTACGGCACCTTCCCGCGCTATCTCGGCCACTACGTACGGGAGTTGGGCGTACTCACGCTGGAGGAGTGCGTGGCCCACCTCACCGGGCGGCCCGCGGCCCGGCTGCGGCTGCCGGATCGCGGGCTGGTGCGCGAGGGCCACCGGGCCGACCTGGTCCTGTTCGACCCGGAGACGGTCGCGCCCGGCGCCACCTTCGCCGAGCCCCGCACCCTGCCGGCCGGCATCCCGTACGTGCTGGTCGACGGCCGGTTCGTCATCGAGGACGGCCGGCGCACGGACGTACTGGCGGGCCGGTCGGTCCGCCGTACGCCCGTGTGAACGTCCCGGCCGGGGGTTACGGCTTGGGCAGGGTGCAGCCGGACGCGTCGAGGTTCAGCTTGTTGCCGGTGGTGAAGCACGCCGGGATGATGTAGGTCTCCTCGGCGTAGTTGATGCCCTTGCGGACGGTCACGTTCCCGTTCTCGTCGACCTCGCAGGGGTTGTTCTCGGTGCAGCGCTCGCCGTCCTCGTTGCCCGTGTTGTTGACGGCGACGACCTTGCCGGTGGTGGTGTCGATCACGGGCGAGCCCGAGGTGCCGCCGATGGTGTTGCAGGCGGAGGTGTAGCGCAGCGAGTCCTTCCAGGTCCAGTCGCCCTCCTGCAGCCGGTAGACGAACCCGTCGACGTTGCAGCTGTAGATCCGCTTCCAGTAGCCGGAGACGACCTTGATGGCGGAGCCGGCGGTCGGGTGCGTGTCCTGCACGGTGAGCGGGCTGATGCCGTACGAGCTCTTGATCTTCGCGTACGTGGTGGTGGTGCGGTAGATCGTGATGTCCGTGTCCGTCATGGTCGAGTAGACGACCTGGTTGGCGCGGAGCGTGGCGACCTTGTTGCCGGAGGAGTTCAGCAGGCCGAAGGAGCGGCTGGAGGACTGGCCGGTGATGACCTCGCCCGGCTCGGGGAAGCCGGTCTCCAGGCAGTGGCCGTTGGTCAGCACGAGCGCCGGGTCGGTGTCCGCGGAGTTGGGGAAGCGGATGACCGAGCCCGAGCAGTTGCTGAGCGAGACGGTGCCGGCGAAGTCGACGGTCGCGGCAGGGGCCTTGGCCTGCGGGGCGGCGACCGCGGGTGCCGCACCCATCCCGGCTATGGCCAGGGAGGAGAGCGCGGCAAGGAGAGGCTTGTTCATGTGGGGGTCCCCTCTTACGACTTGGGCGACCGGAGTTCTTCCGGCCGCCCACTGAGTTGTCATGCGCATTCTCGATGCTGCGAGGGGGTGCGAACAAGAAGCCGGGTCAGGTCATAGGGGTTTCCCTGTACGCGGGACGGGCGAAGCAACTCGGCCGCAACACAGTCGACTTGGGGCGGACAATCCCCGCCGCTCCCCGGCTGCCTCCGGCTCCGTGACGACGGCACCGGACAGCGCGGCCCCCTGAAGGCGACGCACGGGACAGCGCCGCCCCTCGGAGACGACCTACCGGACAGCGCGGCCCTTGAAGACGACGCACGGGGACGCCGGGTCCCCGGCGGCCGCGAAGGCGCCGCCCGCCGGTCAGTGGTGGTGCCTCCCGGCGCCCCGGCCGTGCTTCCAGCCGCCGGGGAGGCCGGACCCGGAGACCGTGGGGCTTGCCGTCGTACCGGTGGGCGCGGGCGGGCGGGACGCCGTGGGGGCCGCCCCGGGGGCCGAGGCGGTCGGCCCGCCGGTCGCCTGCGGCCGGGACAAGGTGCCGGCCGCCGGGGGGACGGACGTCCCGGACGGCGCGTCCGGCACGGACGTGCCGGCGGCCGCAGCGGCGGACGCGGAGCCGGTGTCCGTGCGCGGGCTCGCGGCGGCGGAGTCGCCGGCGGCGACGCGCCCGCGGCCGGACGGACCGGGCCTGTTCGGCCCCGGGGAGTCCGAGCCGCCCGCCAGCGCCGCGATCACCGCGACGGTCCCCGCGGCACCGAGGGCCCCGGCGAGGATCACCGTCCGGCGGCGGCCGCCCGTGCGCCGCTGCCGTCGCCGACGGTCCGCACGGCCCTCGGCGGGTTCACGCGGCGCGGGCAACGAGGGCACCGCGGGCAGCTGGGCCGTCTCGTCGTAGGCGTTGTTGTGCCAGCCATGGGCGGAGGCGGGGTCGGCGTACTCCTCGTACGACGGGGCCGGGCCCGTCTGCGGGTGGTACACGTTCGGGCGGCCGGGAGGCCCGGCGTCCGCTCCGTGCGCGCCGTACGCCCCCGCCCCGTGGTCGCGTTCGGTGGACATGGCGGCGGATTCTAGAGACGCGGGCGACTTCCGGGACAGCTACCGGCGATAACAGCACAAACCTCCGAGTCTCAAGTGGCGGATAACACCACCCGAGAGGCATTACCGGGCCGTAAGCTCACAGGCATGCAGGTGATCCAGTCGACCAAGCTCGCCAACGTCTGTTACGAGATCCGGGGCCCGGTTCTCGAGGAGGCGATGAGGCTGGAGGCGGCCGGTCACCGCATCCTGAAGCTGAACACGGGCAACCCCGCCGCCTTCGGCTTCGAGTGCCCGCCGGAGATCCTGGAGGACATCCTCCGCAACGTCTCGACGGCGCACGGCTACGGCGACGCGAAGGGCCTGCTGGCCGCCCGCCGCGCGGTCGTCATGCACAACCAGACCATCGGCATCGAGACGGACGTCGAGCACGTCTTCATCGGCAACGGCGTCTCCGAGCTGATCGTGATGGCGATGCAGGCCCTGCTGGACGACGGCGACGAGGTCCTGGTCCCGGCGCCCGACTACCCCCTGTGGACGGCGTCCGTCGCCCTGTCCGGCGGCACGGCCGTCCACTACCGCTGCGACGAGCAGTCCGACTGGATGCCCGACCTCGCCGACATCGAGCGCAAGGTCACCGACCGGACCAAGGCCATCGTCATCATCAACCCGAACAACCCCACGGGTGCGGTCTACGACGAGGCGATGCTGCGGGGCCTGACCGACATCGCCCGCCGGCACAACCTGCTGGTCTGCTCCGACGAGATCTACGACAAGATCCTCTACGACGACACCACGCACACGCCCACGGCGGCCGTGGCCCCCGATCTGCTCACGCTGACCTTCAACGGCATGTCGAAGGCGTACCGGGTGGCCGGCTACCGGGTCGGCTGGATGTCGGTCTCCGGCCCCCGCTCCCACGCCGACTCCTACATCGAGGGTCTGACGATCCTGGCGAACATGCGGCTGTGCGCGAACATGCCGGGCCAGCACGGCGTGGTCGCCGCGCTCAGCGGACGACAGTCGATCAACGACCTGGTGCTGCCGGGCGGGCGGCTGAAGGAGCAGATGGACGTCGCCTACGAGCTGCTCACGCAGATTCCGGGGGTCAGCTGCGTACGGCCCAAGGGTGCGCTGTATCTCTTCCCGCGCCTCGACCCGCAGGTGTTCAAGATCAAGGACGACCGGCAGATGGTGCTGGACCTGCTGCGCCGGGAGAAGATCATGGTCGTCCACGGCACCGGCTTCAACTGGCCCGAGCCCGACCACTTCCGGGTGGTGACGCTGCCGAGCGCCGGTGATCTCAGGGACGCGGTCACGCGGATCGGGAACTTCCTGGACGGATACGGCCAGCCGTAGCGGACGGAGACCGGCGGACCGCAATCCGTGACATGGCTCAACTTTAGACGAAATCCAAGCTAGGATGGCTTCCTGTCGGAGCACAGGAGGCCATCCACCATGTACGAACCGATCCGCACCAAGTCGGTCCACAGCACGATGGCCGGCACCCCGTCCGACTTTCCCCACCGGTCGCGCGAGGAGGAGCTGGACATCCAGCTCGCCGGGCACCTCGCCGCGCTGCTCGCCGTCACCGACGAGCTGCGCGCCCTCGCCCCCTCCGACGACCTGGACACGGCCGCCGAGCGGCTCGCCGGTGAGGTGACGCGGCTCCGCGGCGGACGCACACCGCTGCGGGCGGCGCCGGCCGCCGCCGGTGCGCCCGAGACCCTGCACCGGCGGGCACACGCGCTCGCGGGCCGTGCCCTGGTGGTCGCCGCCTCGCGCGCCGACACGGCGGCAGCGATCCTCTCGGCCGAACGCATGGACGCCCACACCGCTGCGCTGGCCGGGCCGAAGGCACTGAGCACGGCCCACTGACCCCGCTCCAGGGGTCCCCCGAACGGCCCCGGTCCGCGTGCACCCGCAGCGACGCGCGGACCGGGCGCCATACACTGCGTCGGCTTGGGCCGCGGTGCGTCTCGCCGTAGGGGCTTGGCGCGTCTCGCGACTGCGGGTCTTCCGTGGTTGATCGCGCGGTTCCCCGCGCCCCTTGGGGGGCGTTGCAGTGCCGGGGGTGTGTCCCCCCGTTCACCCCCGACGTCGTCGTGGGCCGCCAAGGGCTTCACCGTCAGGACGGAGGCATCGGGGTCGCGGGCCATGGGGGCCCTGACCTCAAGGGCTACGCCTTCGCCTTCCCGTCCAGCCAGGCGCCCGCCGACCAGCCGGCACGCCCTGCATCGCGAGCACCGACCCGGAGACCTCCAACTCCGGTGCGCTCCACCCCGCCTCGGCCTCGTACGCCGCAACAACGACGAACGGCACCTGGAACAGCGGCTCACCCCGCTGCGTGAGGAGGCCGAGCGCCTGGCGTCGGCGTTGCGTGACGCGCAGGCGCGGCGCCAGGAGACGCACACGCGCCGTCGGGAGGACCGTTCACAGCAGGCGACTCGCCGTCGGTCGCGGTCAGCCGCAGCCGACGGCTCCGCCATGGACGTGGGCCCCGCACAACGGTGTGCGG
>NZ_JBFAET010000101.1:0-32153 GCF_040642095.1 Streptomyces sp. NPDC020362 | reverse complement strand
CAGACGGCAGGCTCACCGGCCTCGTCCTGCGCGACGTCCTCACCGACAGGACCCGTGACCTGGACACGACCGGCCTGTTCATCGCCATCGGCCACGACCCGCGCAGCGAGCTGTTCAAGGGCCAGCTCGACCTCGACGGCAACGGCTACATCCACGGCGTCTTCGCCGCAGGCGACGTCGTCGACCACTCCTACCGCCAGGCCATCACCGCCGCCGCCAGCGGCTGCGCGGCAGCCCTGGATGCCGAGCGATACCTCGCGGCCCTGAGCGACGGCCGTCCCAGCGGGGCTGAAGCAGTCGTCGCCACCGTCTGAGGCGTACAAGGGCTGGCCCCGGTGCGGCACGGCCAAGGTTGCCTTTGGCGGTAACCGTGGAGATGGTGGCCATGTCGGCGCCTCCACGTGGCCTGCGTTCTGCTGTCGGCCCGCTGGGCGGCGAAGGTGCGGGTGACGAGGTGGTTCGGGGCGGTCAGGGTCTCGTGCAGGATCCGGCCGGTCCCGTCGAGGGTGGGATCGAGTTGGGTGTGCTCGGCCGGGTAGGTCCACCCGTAGTGGCCTACTCGTACGCCCAGGCATCTGATCCGCCGTCGGGCCGTGCCCGGAACCGCCATTCGAGACGGTACCGAGCGTGCAGGGCGGGGGTGGTCGTGATCCATGTGAATTGCCGTAGTCCTGCGTCGTCGCTGCGGACGGGCGGCGTGCGCAGCGGGGAGGCTTCGGCGGTCATGGAGGTCTCGGTGCCCCATACGACGGGGTCGAGGTCGGCGGGGAAGACGAGCTGGACTTCGAGTTGCTCGGTGGGCAGACGGACGGCTCGTTGGAACCAGTTGCCCCACTTGTCGTCGCCGACGGTGTAGGCGTACTCGATCCACACGGATTCGCCGGGGTAGAGCGGGAAACGGCCGTGTTCGTTGTCGAACAGCAGCCAGTCTTCCTTGAAGGCGTCGCGATCGTGCTTGGCCTGCCAGCGCATCGCCTCGCCCCGGCAGGTTGCGGTGAGGTCGAGTTCGTCCCAGGTCAGCGGGTGAGCCCGGTAGCGGGCGTTGGACCGCTCGGGGTCGGCGGGGTAGCGGTCGACACTGATGCGGATCAGGTAGCGGGTCACCGGTTCGGTGCCGGTGTTCTGTAGCAGCCTGCGCATGGTGAGCCGGTATTGGCGGCCGTCGTACGTCAGGCAGGCGGCGTCGTGTTCGACGACGAGGGCGGAGCCGGTGGCATACGGCTGCTCGGGCCGGCGGGGCTGCCGACGGCCGCTTGGCCCGGGTCTCCCTGGCCCTGGCCTGCTCGTAGTCACCCCATCGCCCCCGGATCGCCTTGCCGGCGTTCAAGGCCTCGTCGGCCAGGCGGGCGAAGTCCTCGCTGGGCTTGTGGCGGCCGGATGCCATGTGGCTGACGTACGCAGCGGAGGAGAGCGCCGCGTACGGACCGAGGTATGGGATCTCGGACCAGGTCACTGAGGGTCAGGTGGTGCGCATAGTTGATGCGGATAGGGACGGAAGATCATACGTCGGCCCAGTCCAGCTGGTTGCGGACTGCGGGCGGTAGCACGCCCTCCTGGCCGTTTTCGGCGATGTAGACGGCCCCGTCTGTTCCGGTGATTTCCACGATGTGGCCGATGCGGTGGGCATGGGGCCAGTCCGGGTTGATGGCGAAGTACGCGGGCAGGTCGGCGTCGACGGTCTGAAGCTGGTGGATCAGTTGGCCAACGGTGATCGTGTGGGGCAAGACAGCCATCGTGGATGGTGAGGGGAGATGCTGGAGAGGGAATCTCAGTTGTCTGCGCCGAGTTGGGGGCGGTCGGGCAACTCGGCGGAGCGCTTCGACGGCCCACCGGACACCGCCTGCAGCTGTGTGGCGCGATGGTGCCCGCCTACTGCGACGGTGTAGTTCTTCGTGAACGAGCGGTTGCTCGTCCAGGCCGTGCAACTGCACGTGGCGATGAACTGGCTCTCTCCTGCACATCCCTCTGCGAGGGGCATGCCGCTTCTGGTGTGTTGGTGTTCCGCGGGGCGGACGGTGTTCTCGGAGTGGTACGCGGTCATGGTGATCAAATGGTGGGGCATGGGACGACTTCCGGGCGGGCGTCAGACGCAGGCGCACAGCGGGTGGGGAATGCGATGAGCGCGGCGAGGAATCCAGCGATGGCCTGGGCCGGGGCGTCCTGCCCGAAGGTCTGATACCAGGCCTTGGTGCCGTCCTTGTCCGTGACGCGGATGTCCACAGCTCGCCGCGCGCCGCTTCCCGGCTCTCGGGGAGGAACCCCACGTACACACGCCGGTCGGGGCTGGAGCAGTGGACGTTGCAGTCCAGATCGGTGACGACGTCCCAGCCCTGGCCGTGGAGGAGGTCGCTGACGGGGCGGGCGCAGTGACATTCGAGGAGCCACTCCCGTTTGACGAGGGCGGCCGGCGGAAGTTCGGGCGAGGGCTGGAACGGGATGGTGGCGGTGGGCGTCACGAGCAGAGAACCCTCCGTTGACCTGCGGTTTTTCCGGGCTCCCTTACGTGGACATGGTCTGGGACGGGGTCTCCACTCGTTGCCCGCGGTGTGCGTCTGCCGTGGGCGAACTGGTCTCGAGTGCGACACCTGATGTCCATCGAAGGTGGAATGAAACGGTCGTTCATGTAGCCGTTGCGGGAACGACCGTTCGCCGAGGTAGGAGGAAGGGGAGGGGCGGATTTGGGCGGCGGAGATGAATCAGTACGACGAGGCAGTCGATGACGTCGAGGCCGCGGCCTTGGGCCGTGCCCGGATGGCCGATGGACGGCGGATCGAACTGGATGCCGAGGAACTGGTGCAGCTGCTGGACGGCGGAGGTCCCGGACGGAGTGTCCGGGCGCACCGCGATGGGGATGGTCGAAATTGCCCGCCCTCAGGGCTTTGCCCAGCCTTGAAGTGCGCGTCAACGCCCCCCAGGGCCTGGCCGTCCAGTTCCCGCGATTGCCCCGGCAGCGGGGCACACTCGCGGGCGCAGGGGGCTCAGTGGTCCGGGAGTGTGTACGCGGCGCGGATGCCGCCGTAGACGGGGAGTTCGGAGGCGGTCAGGTAGCCCGAATCCGGGCCGGCGAGGTAGGTGGCCGCGGCGGCGATCTCGTCGAGGGTGGCGAAGCGGCCCATCGGGATATGGGCGAAGCGCCGTCGGGTCTCCTCTTCCCCCATCCGATCGAACATGGCACGGGTCTCCGGGGCTTCGACCGGGCCCAGAGCCAAGGTGTTCACGCGGATGCCACGCCGTGCCAGATGCGTGCCCAGGTCGCGCCCGAGCTGGGTCACTGCGGCCTTGGCCGCGGAGAAGGCCATCTGGGCGGTCGCGGCGCCCATGCCTGCGAGGAAGGAGCCGGTCAGCACGACCGAGCCGCCAGAGTTCATCACCGGCACCCCGTATCGGCAGCTGAGCACCGCAGGGGTGAGAACGGCCTGGAAGACCCGCTCCCAGACCTCGTGGGTCGTCTCCAACAGGCCGTGGTCCTCGCGGTCCATGGGGCCGGCGTTGACGTAGAGCACGTCGATCCCGCCGAACTCCGCATGGATACGCTCGAACGCCAGTCGTGTCTCAGCCTCGATCCGCAGGTCTGCCACGACTACCGGAAAGAGGACGTCCGGCGGCTGCCGGTCGATTCCGATCACCTGCCCACCCTCGGCAGTGAGCCGTGTCGCGACAGCGCCGGCGATGGCTCCGCCCGCGCCGGCGATGACGCAGATCCGCCCGCTCAGCCGTCCCTGGTCGTCGCTGTTCCCGCCCACGTCCGCCCCTCTCATCGGTCCCGCTCAATGCCGCCAGTCCCCGTCCCGACAGTCCCTGCCTGCAATGGGCTCGGCGGATCCTCTCGGACAGCACCTCACGCGACCTGTTCACCGGCAGTCTCCCTGCCTCGGATCGTGATCAA
This sequence comes from Streptomyces sp. NPDC020362, assembly GCF_040642095.1. Classification (NCBI taxonomy): domain Bacteria; kingdom Bacillati; phylum Actinomycetota; class Actinomycetes; order Kitasatosporales; family Streptomycetaceae; genus Streptomyces; species Streptomyces sp. NPDC020362. The sequence continues at coordinate 28,267 of NZ_JBFAET010000101.1, read as the reverse complement.
CAAGCACAGCGTGACGGCCGAACGGCCCACACCACCCGACTACTCTGAAAGCGGCATCTCACACACCATCACACCAAGTGGCGCCCGATCTCACCGAAAATCCGGCGGTTCCGACTCCCACCGGAGACGTGGCGCCCAACCACCCCGAAAAACTCAGCCAGGCACTCGGTGAGGTGCCCTTCGGGGTGCGACGAGCTGAGTACGGAGCCCTGGCGGGGTGGATGCGGGCACCAGGCCGTCTCTTCCGGATCTTGCCTCACCGTGGCCCGAGCACGCGACCCCGCTGAAGGACGCCTGGGGCCTGACCCCATTCCCAGCCGGGGCAGCGCGGGCCCGCAGCCGCCGCAGCCCCGGCCCTACGGTGTCCCGCCCGCGCTACGGGGGCGGGCGGGGCACCGGTTCACCGGTGAGTCAGGGCCGAGGCGACGGTCGCGGTCAGGAGGAGGGTCGCACCGAAGGCCGCGGCCCCGCGAGTGAGGGCCGCGGGGTAGGTCGCGTGATCCCGGCGGGCCAGGTAGCCGGCTGCCGCCCCGGTCAACGCGGCGACCAGGACGGTCAGAGCGCATGCGAGGAGGAGCAGGGCGCTGTGATCGGACACGGTGGTGGTCCCCTTCGACGCGGTGGTGGATGTCTCCCGCCGGCTGGCGGTGCAGCCCAATATGGGCAAAGCCGTGTTCGGCGGTGTGCGGCCGGACGAAGATGAACAGCGATGAACAGTCGGCACGACGAGGACGGGTCGGACGGCGTGAGCGCGCAGGGATTCCAGGAACCGGCCGTCGCGCTGGCCGAATTGCGCGCGCGCCTGGAGGCAGCGCGGATCGCCAAGCGCCTCACGAAGTCGGCGCTCGCCGAGCTCGCGGGCTTGGGGCGGACCACCGTCAGTGCGGCCTTCAGCCGCTCGGCGCCCCCGCCCTCGGCGGAGACCGTGTACGCGGTGGCGCGGACCCTGGCGCTCCAGCCTCGCCCCCTCCTGGAGCTGCACGCCCTCGCCACGCGTACGGCGGTAGCGCCATCCGCGGCCGTGATGCAGGCGGCCGGGCTCCCGGCGGTCGGCGCAGGGCCGGTCGGCGCCGGTCACCGGCCTGCCCGCGCCGACGAACGCCCGGTGGCCGACCTCGTCGGACGGCCCATCGCGCAGTGCCGTCCGCACGACCTCGGTGTCCACCCCGCCGCGGACGCCCCACGACACGCGGGTGACGACCACTCGCCGAGCCCGACCGACCGCAGGCCACAGACGGAACCCCGGCTGCCCGGCTACGTACACCGGCCGCACGACGCGGAGCTGGCCGAGCACGTCGCCGCCGCGGCAGCCGGCAGCAGCCGGATGGCCGTGCTGGTCGGCTCCTCGTCGACGGGCAAGACCCGCGCGTGCTGGGAAGCCGTACAACCCCTCGCGGAACAGGGCTGGTTGCTGTGGCACCCCCGCTACCCGTCGCATCCCGAGGCGGCACTGGCACACATGGAACGCGTCGTGCCGCACACGGTGGTGTGGCTCAACGAGTCCCAGCACTACCTCGGAGCCGGCAGCGGAACGGGCGAACGGATCGCCGCAGTCCTGCACCTGCTGCTCAACGACCCGGCCCGCGCCCCCGTCCTGGTCCTGGGCACCCTGTGGTCCTCGTACTCCCGGGCCTACTGCGCCCTTCCCGAAACCGTCGGGCCGGACCCGCACCCGCAGGCTCGACAGCTGCTCGCAGGCCGGCAGATCGTCCTGCCCGATGCCTTCGACCGGAAGTCGATCAAGGCTGCCGAGGCCCTGGCCGCCGCCGGCGACGAGCAACTCGCCCATGCCCTGCAACACGCAGGCCACGGGCGTCTGGCCCAGTTCCTGGCCGGTGCGCCCGAGCTGCTGCGCCGCTACCGCAGCGCCTCGCCCCCGGCGCGCGCACTGCTGCACGCGGCCATGGACGCGCGGCGCCTGGGCGTCGGCCTGCACGTTCCCCTGGCGTTCCTCGCCGAGGCGGCCGAGGACTACCTCACCGACGACGAGCGGGACGCCCTCGACGACCACTGGCTCGAACAAGCCCTCGCCGATACGGGCGAGCCCGTCCACGGCAACCTCGCCCCCCTGCGCCGCGTCCGCCCCCGTACGGTCCGTGAGGACCCCGACGGGACGGGCGGTCCGCCGGCACCGGCCTGTCGCCTGGCGGACTTCCTCGAACAGCACGGAGCTGGCGAGCGCCGACGGCTGTGCCCCCCGACGTCGTTCTGGGCGGCCGCGCACGAGCACCTCGGCGACCCCGACGAACTGCGCCTCCTGGCCCGGGCCGCCGGCCACCGTGACCGTATGCTCTGGGCCCGTCGGCTGCTGGCCAGGGCCGTCGACGCGGGCAGCACGGAATCCCTGAGCCGCCTGGCCGAACTGTACGAGGAGTCGGGGGACCGGGCGGCAGCCGAAACCGTGTACCTGCGGGCTGCGGAGGCGGATGACCTCGACGGCCTCCTGTGGCTGGCCCGGGAACGGGAACGGGCCGGGCGACACGAGGAGGCGGAACGCTTCGCACGGCAGGGCATCGATGCCAACCGCGGCTTCGTCATGTACGAACTCGCGATGCTGCGCGCGGAAAGGGAAAGGGAAGGCCTCGCCGGGTGCGAGGACCTGCTGCGTCAGGCCGCCGCGGCGGGTCACGACTACGCGCTCGAAAAGCTCGCCGTCAGCCGGGAGCGGGCCGGAGACTTCGCGGAGGCCCTGGCGCTCGCACGGCGGGCTGCCGACAGCGGCCAGCCGGGCGTGCTGCGGCGGCTGGCCAAGGACCGCGAGTTCGCCGGCGATCTCACGACGGCTGAGGCCCTGTTCCGCGAGGCGGCCGACGCCGGTTGCACCTATTCCCTCTACTCGCTCATCGAACTGCGGGAGAAGGCGGGCGACAGGGCCGAAGCGGAACGGCTCGCGCGGCAGGCCGCGGACGACGGTGACACCGACGCGTTGCGGCGGCTCGCCGCGGTGCGCGCAGCAGCCGACGACGTCGTCGCAGCCGAGAGCCTGTTCCGCGAGGCGGCCGACGCGGGCAGTGTCGCGGCCCTGGACGGGATGGCCTTGCTACGGGAGAAACTGGGCGATCACGACGGCGCCGAACATTACGCGCAGCGGGCGGCCGACGCGGGCATGACCCATGCGCTGTTCCGACTGGCCGAGAAGCGGAAGGAAGCGGGGGACCGGCGGCGGGCCGAGGAGCTCTTCCGGCGCGCGGCCCGGGTGGATCGTGTCCGGACGATGGCGCTTCAGGAGATCGCCCTCCTGCGGGAGGAGACCGGGGACCGCGACGGCGCCGAACGGGCTGCCCGACGGGCAGCAGAGGCCGGCAGCACCGAAGCGCTGGCCGAGCTCGCGGACATGCGCGAGGAGGCCGCCGACAGCTGTGGCGGTGGCGGGGCCGAGAAACTGTTCGAGGAGGCGGCCGCCGAAGGCAACCCGTACGCGCTGGGCCGACTCGTCAGGATGCGCGAGGAAGCCGGCAACCACGAGGAGGCAGACCGCCTCGCCCAACAGGCCGCCGACGGAGGCGACACCGAAGCGCGGAAGCTGCTGGGCGGACTACGGGCGAAGCGGAAGCGCCGTCGCGGCTAGGAGGTCTCTTACGGATCACTTGATGAAGGTTCGATCTCAGGGCCTGCTGGCGTCGGCGGAACTCCTGCCTGCAACGATGCGCTGATGAGCTTATGACCTTGCTGTGTGGGACGGCGACCGCCCACTCGACGACCACCAAGCGGGCTCGACCTACGGCGAGCTGTACGAGCGCCACCTGGAGTTGGACGATGTCGTCGTGCCTCCGGCGCCACGCATCGTGGCCTACATGAAAGCTCTCGTCGCGCGATACCCGCACGACGTCGACCGCAACGCCGTATGGGCGTCACCGCCGGTCATCGAGGAAGCATCGGGCCCGATCGTGTACCTGCTCATGTCCTATGGCAAGGCTGAGGAAGTGTCCGAGTACGCAGCTGCGCCGGCTCGCGAGCACGGACTCATCTGCTTCGATCCGCAGGGAGAATGTCTCCAGCCGTGAGCTGCCTGTTCTTTCGGCGGGCGGACCAGAAGAAGCTCCCCGCGATGAGGAGGCCGGCACGGTAGACCGTGGCGGTCTTCTCGTAGCAGGTGGCCAGGCCGTTCCATTGCTTGAGGCGATTGATGCAGCGTTCGACGGTATTGCGTTGCTTGCAGGCCTCGCGGTCGAAGCCGGGCGGGCGCCCTCCGCTGCGGCCCTTGCGCTTGCGATGGGCGATCTGGTCGGCAGGTTGCGCGATCACGGCCCGCACTCCGCGACGTCGCAGGTGGTCACGGATGGCTCGCGATGAGTAGGCCTCATGGGACGCGAAGGTTGGCACGCGGGCCCCGTTCTTGGCCGGGGGGCCTGCCGACTCTCCGGGCGCGGAGTGAGCCTTTGAGTATGCCCGGACCCTCGAGTCCTGTTGACAAGACGAGGTCGGCTCCGCGCCCAGCAACGGCTCAGAGCGAGCGCGCGCCTGTCCTAGGAGGATGGTTTGAGAGTGTTTGGTGGGGATCGGACACGAAACCTCGACCAGTGCCACGTTGGGCGTGTCCACCGGCAACGAGCCCGCTTGCCTCGGCGGAAGGCTGGCTGCCGGCGGCCGATATTCGCGGCCGCGGGGCGCGAAAAGTACGTGCAGGGCCGTGAGACGGCGATGCCGATCGCCAGCAACGCGAAGAACAGGCCGACGGCGACCGCGGTGCCCACCCGCGAGGGGGAAAGGGGTACACACGATCGTGCGCGGCCTTGGCGGCGGTTCAGGCGGTCGAAGTGATCGCTCGGGTGACGGCCGTGATGGCCGGGGCGGGGTGGCCGGGGAGGCGCGCCACGAGCACCCGGCGGATCTCGGGGGGTGCGCCGTCGACGCGCAGCAGGCTCACCCCGGGCGGCAGCACCGGTGAGAGCCGGGACGGCACCGTCGTCACACCGAATCCGCCGGCGACCAGCTGAAGCTTGGTCAGCCAGTCGCGCGCGGAGTGGATGACGCGAGGCCGTCCGGGCAGGCCGGGCCAGACGCCGAGCAGCGGCTCGGAGCTCGATGACGGGGTGGCGATCCACGCGGCGTCGACCAGCTCGTCGACGTGCACCGTGGTGCGTCCGGCGAACTCTCCGGTCGACGGCACCGCCACGACCAGTTCGGTGTCCGCGACGGTCTCGATGTGCAGGCGCGGCGAGTCGCCGTCGAAGGGCCGGTGGGGTGGGCGGGACGTCAGCACGGCGAGGTCGAGCGAGCCCGCGCGCAGCGCCCGGATCAGAGTGGGCGTGGTGCCCTCGCTGGTGGTGACCGTGATCTGCGGGCCGGCCGTCGCGAGGTGTGCGAGTGCGGCGGGCAGGATCGCCGCGCCCGCGCTCAGGAACACCCCGAGCCGCACCAGTTCGGTCCGCGGGGCGGTGCCAGTGAGCTCACTCTCGGCCGCTGCGAGCGAGGCCAGGACCGTGTGGGCGTGCCGCAGCAGGGTCAAGCCGGAAGGGGTGAGCTGTACCCCGTCCGGGCGGCGTTCGAACAGGGTGGCGCCCACGCTGCGTTCGAGGGCGGCGGCCTGGCGTGAGACGGCCGACTGCGTGTAGCCGAGTCGGGCCGCTGCTGCGGTGAAGCTGCCGGACTCAGCGATCTGCCGCAGGACCCGCAGTCCAGTGCTGGAGATGTCCATGCGGCATACGCATACCACGAATGCCAGATCATCGCTTCCCGCATGCTCACCCCGCTCCTAATGTCGATCCCACGAGCACGGACGAACACGGAGGTCATCACGTGCGAGCAGCAGTTCTGACGCAGTTCGGCGCCCCGCTCATGGTGCGGGAGGTGCCCGACCCCGAGGTCGGGGGCGGTGAGGTGGTGGTCGAGGTCCTCGCCGCCAGCGTGGCGCCGTACGCGGCCGAGGTCTTCGGCGGCAAGCGGAACTACCCCCTTGTCCCTCCTGTCGTGCCCGGTGTCGGCGGCGTGGGGCGGATCATCCACGTCGGCCCGGATGCCACCCGGCTGCGCGTCGGTGACCTGGTGTGGTGCGACTCGACGGTGCGCTCGCGGGACGACGCCCTGACGCCCGACATCACGCTCCAGGGCTGGAGCTCGCGCGGCGAGGGCGGCGCGCGGCTCGCCCGGTACCTGCACGACGGTTCGTTCGCCGAGCTCATGCGGGTCCCGACGGAGAACGTCTTCCCGCTGCCCACCGTGGCAGGGGACGATCCGGCCCGCTGGGCCGCACTCAGCGTGCACGCCATCTCCTACGGCGGGCTGCTGGCAGGCGGGCTCGCAGCCGGCGAGACGCTGCTCGTCAGCGGGGCCACCGGCAACCTCGGCAGCAGCGCGGTCGCGGTCGCGCTCGCGATGGGGGCGGGCCGCGTGGTCGCCCCGGGCCGCAACCAGGCCGCGCTCGACCTCCTCGTCGACCGGTTCGGTCCGCGTCTGCGCCCGGTCCCGCTGACCGGAGACGAGGCCACCGACCGCGCGGCGATGTCCTCGGCGGCCGACGGCCCGATCGACATGGTGATCGACCTGCTCCCGCCGAGCGCACCCAGCTCGGCGTCGCGCGCGGCGGCCATGACCGTCCGCGAGTACGGCCGCGTCGTCCTCATGGGCGGCGTCGGCATGCTCGGTGGCGACGACCTCGCACTTCCGTACCCATGGATCATGCGCAACTCGATCACCGTGCGTGGGCAATGGATGTACCCGCGCACAGCCAATGTCGGCATCATCCGGCTCCTCGCCTCGGGCACTCTGGATCTCGCCCCCGAACGGGTCCGGTCGTTCGGGCTCGATGCCGTCAACGACGCCATCGCGTACGCCGCCGCGCACGGTGGCCCGTTCGACCGCACCAGCCTCACCCCACCGGCTGGCTGACAAGGCCCACTGATCCCCACCCACGGGGCCCGGCCGGCTACTGCTTCCTGGCGAAGTTGCCAGTGTCGACCTCGGTGAGGATGCCGAGTTCGACCAGGCGTTTCAACTTGGCTCGGTGCCTTCAATGTTCTTCGGCAGCATTTGTGGTCGAGGGCTTCGCAGACGTCCTTGGCCCGCAGTGGTCCGGTCGCCCCGTTGAAGACGGCGAGGATGCGAGGGTAGTCAGGGTGCTCGGGCAGGTCCGGGGGGACGGCCGGAAGTCGGTCGGCAAGGCCCGTGACGGTCTTCCGTGTGATCGCGAGGTGCTCGAGGTGCGTCTCGGCCTGCCGCAGCCGGGTCTGCAGTTCGCCGATCTGTGTGCGGAGGTCGTTGGCCTGGGCCGGGGCGGCGTCCTCCTGGATGTCCAGCGCGTCGAGCAGGGGCTGGATGTTCATGCGGTCACCGCCTGCGGTTCGCGCCAGGTGGGAGCGTTCGCGCCGGTGAGGCGGCGGATCATGACGTGGGACATCGACCAATAGACGCGGGAGGCGGACGACGAAGGGCGGTGCTCATAGTCGCGGACCAGACGCCGGTGCAGTATCAAGATCCCGTAGGTCTGCTCGACCCTCCACCGCTTTGACTGCGGCACGAACCCCTTGTCCTGAGGGTTGCGTTCGACGATCTCGACGTCGATGCCCAGGTTGGCGCCGTGCAGGACCACCTGGTTCTTGAAGCCCTGGTCAACCAGCGCCTTGCGGACGGTGTCGCCGGCGTGCTCGGCGACCTGGTCAAGCAGGATGATGCCCGCGGTGTTGTCGTGCGTGTTCGCGGCGAGGACGACGACCGCGATGACCAGGCCGAGGACGTCCACGGCCAGTCCGCGCTTGCAGCCCGGCACCCGCTTGGCCGGATCCCGACCGGTCGTGGCGGCGGGGACCCCGGCTGCCACATGGACGCTCTGGGTGTCCAGCACCACCAGCGTCGGGTCCTCTGATCGGCGGGCCCGCTCACGGACCTGGCAGCGCAGGAGTTCATGGATGATCTGGTCGGTCCCGTCGTCCCGCCAGGTGGCGAAGTAGCAGTACGTCGCACTCTTCTGGGGAAGATCGTGCGGGAGATAGGCCCACTGGCAGCCGGTCCGCCCCTGATAGAGGATCGCGTTAACGATCTCTCGCATCTCGTAGGCGCCCTGATGGCCACTGACCGAACGGTGCCGGTCCTTCCACGCGGTGATCACCGGCTAGATCAACGACCACTGCTCGTCCGATAAGTCGCTCGGATACGGCTTGCGTTCACTCACCCCTCCACCCCAACAGACCGCCAAACCCTGCAGTTATCCGCCAGCCGGACCCACCTCCTGAGCCTGCTGGTAACCCCGATGGTGCCCGATCGGGCGCCGCGAGTGTCGGGAGTCGACGAGTTCGCCTTCCGCAAGGGCTGGCGCTAGCGCGGCACCGTCCTGGTCGACGTGGAAGAGGTCCGTGTGGTGGATTTCCTGCCGGACCGGGACTCGGCCAGCTTCGTCGGCTGGCTGCGCGAACATCCGGGTGCAGAGATCATCTACAGGGACCGGGCCGGCGCCTATTCCAGCGCCGACGTGCTGCTGGCTTCCGCCCAGCACAGGCGCCCCAAAGGGTCCTGGAGCCGTGCACCGCCTATCTGACCGAGCGATTCACTGACGGTGTCACGAGCCCGACCGACCACTTCCGCGAGATCCGACCCACGCGGTTACCCGGGCAGCGATCTGCCAGTGCGCCGCTACGGTGCCGGACTCAGGACCGGTCCCGTCGAACACGCCCGCGGTGCCATCCCCGATCCTCGCAAGATCACCAAGTGGATCATGCTGCCCCGCGAGCTGCCGGCCGGCACTCTGCGGCCGCACGAGGAAGACCATCCTCTCCGGGCAGGGCTGGCCTGCACAGGCATCGCCCGGGCCCGCGACCTCGCCCGCACCTTTCACTACGCGTTCCAACACCGCTGCGAGCGCCTGTTGTTGGAGTGCAGTGCGCGAGGCCGGACACGATGCACCGGCCCCGTCCTCTCCTTCGCGAAGAACCTCTGCCTCGACCTCGACGCCGTCACCGCCGGCCTCACCCTCCCGTGGCGCTCGGACATCGTCGAAGGCCACGTCCACCGCATCAATGCACGGCCTTGCCTCGTTCCGCCTCCTCCGTACCCGCGTCCTGCTTCGAGCTTGATCTGGGGGTTCACGGAATCGCGGCCAGAACCGATGTCGCCGTCGTTCACACCAGCATCGCTCCGAGGTGAGGCCCCCAGTGGAAACGAACGTCCACAGCTCCCGGCGACCAATGTCAGCGCGGCGGCGTGACCCGCGCTGCGACGCCGGCCGGCGCTTCCTTGCGGACGCCTCCAGATCGCCACCGATGGGGCCCTTCCGGCCAAGTCAGGCGCTATCCTCTGGATTCGCGCTTCAATCGTGCGTATCAACTCGCCTCAGTGGCACGACGGTTATCGCAGGGAGAGGCTCATTGACCCACACCATGCCACCGCACTTCAGCGAGGCGACCCGGTTGTTGTGCGTGGGTGTCTATGTGGACGACGCCTACCGCGATGCGGTGCTCGACGAGCTGTATGCGCACGACCAACGTGTGATCGCCCCCTCGGCTGGGTTCGACGCCCGACGGGTCCTGTCCCATGCCCTACGCGCCCGGCGCATCGGACTCGCCTGGGCGGCACTGGTGCTGGCCGTGTGGCTGGTCGGCTTCCTGCTCACCGGCATGCTCGTGCTGGTCCTGCTCCCTGGCTGCGCCCTGCTCGCCGCCCGCAGCCGCAGGGGCCGGGGTGCGGTCCTGCGCTGGGTCGGCAGAATCGCGTTCGGCACCGGGCTCTACATCGTCGCGTACGCCGCGTTCTTCGGCCCTGCACAGACCTCGTACGACTCGGCCGGCCACGACGACTCGACCCTGCTCCCGTGGGACGCCTTTCACGGTTGGATCGCGCTGTGCTGTCTGGCGGTGACGGCTTGGTGCGTTGTGCTGCGGCAGTGGCATTTGGACCGGGTGCTGCGCGGCGACCTCGCACCGGAGGTGTTCGTCGACCTGGCGCGCGACCCGGCGGAACACGTCACTTCCGCCCGTCTGCAATGGATCGGAGATCACATCCTGCGGGAGCAGCACTCGCCTCTGATCCTGTACGACATGGCCGGCCCTTTCCGGGGGATGGGCACTCTGCAGGAGGCGTGGACGCTGACAGTGGAGCTGCGGGCCGCTTCGGGCGCCCGTACCGCGCCGCTCGATCCTGAAGAACCCCTCGGCAACGGCTGGCTGCTGGACCACATCAAGGCCCAGCTGGCGACGCTGCGCTACCCGGCGCAACCGGGCTCATCGAAGGCCGCGGAAGCGCGCCTCGACCGGCTCCGGCAGGTGGAGATCGACGAGTGCGTGTTCCTTCCGGCGGAGGGGCTGCTCAGCCGGGAGCAGGTACCGCACGGCCGGGACGTCTTCGAGGAGCACCGGCGCGCAGCCGTGGAGGAGAGCGGCGAGGCGCGCCGCCACTTCTTGCGGGTTCGGGTGGGCGCCTGGCGTGAGGAAGTCGTCACCACCGTGTTCGTCAGGGCGCACACACAGGGCGGGATGGTCACCCTGGAAATCGTTTCGTACGTGCTGAACCCTTTGCGGGCCGACTTCCACACCGCGGACCGCGCAGCCCGCTTCCCCGAGCCCGCTGTCCTGTGGGGCGGGATCGGCCGGGCGCTCGCCAGGACACCAGCCGTAGCCGGTTCCGCACTGGTCGACGTGTGGCAGACGGTCGCCTGGTTCCTGCTGGTGGCTGCGAATGGAGGGGGAAGACGGCCGACCCAGGGACCTGCTGTCTCGATCCGGGAGATCGGGGCCGAGCGCCACGCCTCGATGTTTCAGGAGCTCGACGCAAGAAGGTATATCGGGACCATCCGGGAACGGGTCTTGAACGCGGTGCGCGTCGCACTCATCGAACGTGGCTGGGACACCTCCGAACTCGACGCGCGGACTTTGCTTCTGCGCGGCGACGGATTCCGCGTCGAGCGTTCTTCCGGCCCTGTACGCGGCGTGGCCGCGGGATACGGGGACCTGCCGCCAAGGAGACCTGCATGAGCGGGACAGCGGCGCCCTGGGACCCGCAGCTGCAGAGATGGCGAATCGGCCACGGCCCGCTCGCCCCGGCAAAGCCCCGGCGGCTGGGCCGGATCAGGACGAGACCCACCTTGTGGCGGCGTCCGTCCGGCTCCGGGGCAGCAGGCGCCGAGGCGGCCGTGCCCTGGGACAGACTGCGGCAGAGCTGGGCGCGCGACGACAGGGAGACATGGGCGGCATCCGTATCTGACGCATCCGGCCGCCGAGCGGGTGCCCTGCTGCGGCACACGGCGGTCCCGCTGTGCGCGCTCGCCTTCTCAGCGGTCCTGGCCGTGCTCGGACACTGGTGGGTGGGGAGTGTGACCCTTGTCTGGACGGCACTGATAGTCAGAGGCATACGCGTAGTGCGGCGCACGGCAGCCGAGGAGCGAGCGGTCGGTGTGAAGGCTGCTGCGTTGCCGGCCGTACGGCCACCGGATCCAGACCCCGTGTCTCCCGGCCGGGCCTTCGCCGAGGGAGTCGCGCAGGTCCTGGCCTTGTCCGCCCTGTTCCCTCCCAACAGCGCACAGCCTGCGCATGAGCCGCATGAGCCGCATGAGCCGCATGAGCCGCATGAGCCGCATGGGCAGACCCGTCCGCCGGATCCCTCGCGAGCGCGCAGTCGACGGTACGTCGCGCAGGAACTGCTGCGCGCCCATGCGGAGCTCGGCCTGGCGCTGCCGGGGGAGCTCGGTGCTCGGGCGAGAGACAAGAACACGGGGGGCGCACCATGACGAGTCCGAGCCCCGATCCAGCGACCCCCGAGGCCGTGGACGGCAACGCGGATGTGCGGCCTCCTGCCGCTGGGGCCTGGGAACTGCCCTCCGCGGCGGACATCGAGAAGTACGAGACAATGCTCGGCGGCGGCGCCGCGGAACGCGCACTATCCCTCGTGGAGAAGCGGTTCGCTCTGGAAGTCGCGGACCAGTATCAGCGTCGACTCGACGCCGAACACCGGCGCCGCCTCGACATGATCAACGTGCGCTTCCGTATCGCTGGGGTGGTGGTGGGTGCCAGCGGATTCGCCGGATGTCTGTGGATCGCCAAGGAATTTGTGGACCGCGGTGCCACGGCGCAAGCAGCAGGTCTACTCGGCGGGTTGGCCGCAGCACTCAGCGCGATCTTCCTGGGAACCCGGTCCCGGACACCGCGCTGACCGCTCAGCTTGACTCTGTCAGTCGTCGGCGGATTCCGGCTGTGCCTGTGCCTCGGGGGACGCCGTCCACTGGCCAGCATGTCCACATCCATCTACTGCCGGAAACAACACAGAATCGAAAAGCACTCCCGACAGGAATGCCCAGCCCGAACAGCGCAACACAGAACGGGCAGTTCAGCCCCGCACACATCCGAGCTACCTGGAACGGAACGGCGAGCGTCGAAGACGCAGCCCAAGCGTTGGGACTGTCAAGGTCGAAAAGCTACGACCTCGTACGCCGAGGCGAGTTCCCCTGCCGCGTGCTCCGGATCAGCCGCGCCACCCGGATTGTCACCGCATCACTGCTCCGAGTCCTGGAAAACGGCGAACCGGAATACAACGCCGTCGACACCAGGCACAGCACGGGTTCCTGACCCAACGTGCCCGCGCCCTCGATGGCCTATGGCCCGTGACCAGTGAGTGTTTCCAAGGCGAGCCAGTGCCGTCGCCTCAGTGCGGTCAGAAACCGAACGCTCCTGGTCGGGGCCGCTCTGCGCCGTGCTGTATGGAACGCCCTTGACATCGAGTAGCGCAGCAACTCGACTCGTGTGCTTACGATGCAGGGCGCACATGAGCAGTTCCTGCGCTCGGGAGTCGGCCACGTAGAGGACACGTCGGGCCTCGGTGTTGTGGTCGCCTTCCCAGTCGTCCAAGACTGTACGCCCAGTCACCGGGTCTACCCGCAGCCTGTCTGGCAGGACAAGTACGACTCCGGGGAATTCCATGCCCGTGACGCCGTGGACAGTGGAGTGGCGGATGGACGGGCTGTTGCCGAAGCTGGAGACGCTGGCCCAAGCGGCCTCCGGTGGTGCTTTGAACAGCTTGCCCAGATCGTAGCCGCCGTCTGGCAGTCGCTCGGCGAGGCCGACCTTCGCTCAGGCGTCGTACAGAGCCTTCAGGGCCCGGTGCGCCCTGGTCGGCTCGGCAAGGACCAGGAAGCGGAACATGCTCACCATGTCGTCGACCTTGCGTTCCGCCCGTCAGAACCTCCTTGACCAGGATGTCGGAGTCCGGGGCGAGGGTGAAACGGGTCTTCTGGGTGAGGTCGTTGCCCCCGCGGGCCGTGACCCGGTAGACCTCGTGCAGCCAGTGCACCGGCGGAACGCCCGCTTCTATCGAGGTCCCGCAGCCGGCCTCCACGACGCACGGCAGATGGTCCAGCAGGCCGGACAGATCGTCGGCGTACGTCGGATTGCCGTGCTGCTCCTTGCCGCGCATCCCACCGGCCAGCACGTCCCACGGCAATTTCCTCGAGGCCCGGGTGAGGGTGGAGTCCTCGGAGTGGATCGTGACGTCGACCGGCGTGAAGCCCTCGCGCGCGTCCCGGTCGGCGCGCTTGTCCTGCGGGTGGACGGTGTGTTCAGTGATCAGGGTGTAGAGGTCGCCGCTGCGGCGCCAGGAGCCGTCCAGGTTGCCGGTGGGCTTCCACCAGCCGTCGACGAGCCACTGGTCCAAGTCGTTCCGGTGGTCGGCGATCTCGGCGGCCGGGGCCAGCCATCACACGTACAGGTGGGCCGGCGCCGGCACATTCGGCTGTCTGCTCCACCTGTGCGGCCACCCCGAAGGAGCTCGCTTCTGGTGGCAGTTCGCCGTCGGCGCCAGGGACGACACCGCCGAGTACGCCTACACGATCCCGATGACCTCCTTCGGCTACGGCCTTCTGGTGGTGAGGCTGCGGGCACGGGACTGACGAACCAGATGCTCAGGAATAGGGAGTTACGGACGGCGGATGCGGTATGGGCGGCGGCCCGGCTGGCCGAGGCGCTTGGAACCCGTTGCCGCGTTGCAGGCCGCTAGCCTGTCGGTATGTCAGAGCGTGTCATGCCCGGTCGCACGGACGACCTGATCACCCTGGGTGCTGCGGACGCTCTGTGGGTCGCTTTGACAGCTGGCAGTGCTGTGCCGACGGCTTCTGGGGCCTTCACCTGCTCTCCTTCCCGTGCCCGGGTGGGGTACGTCCTGCTCGGCGCCCATGTGGTGGCGACGGTGAGGGCGAGCGGCGGTCAGTGGAGTGTTCCGGAGGTTGAGGTGCGCCGGGCGGCCGCGGAACTGAACGCGGTGGGGATGGATCGGCAGGACCTGGTCCGCATCGGTCCGTTTCGCGGGGCGCCGAGGCAGGAGTGCAACGAGCAAACGCCGCTGCGTTGGCGCCAGCGCATCACGGGGGAACTGCAGGAGCTGGGCGGCCCCGAGCGGGCAGCACGACGTGAAGTCGGCCGGCCGTACCATCTGGCGGGGATCGACTGGCGACAGATACTCGTGGAGCAGACCCGCGACGGGACACAGCGGACGTGGTGGCTGCCGCGCACTGTAGTCAGGCTGCTGGATGCGGCCGAGCACACCGAAACGCAGTGGGTGCAAGCCGCGCGGACCCGCCAGGCAGGCGCAGCCGTCACCGAGCCGCCCTCCCGCCCCCGGCAGGCCCGAGCCGCCGGCGGTCGGCAGACGACGAGCCCCGAGGGCCTCACCGCCTCACTGCGCCCGTACAGCGGAGAGCTGGAAGGCCAGTTGTACTCGGTGCTCAGCAGGAAGCCCGGTACCTCCCGCAAGGTGGCTGGGTGGGCGTGTGCCGTCTGCCGCACTGCGCCCGCCGCCGTCCTCGACCACTGCCACGAACACGGCTACGTCCGCGCCCCCGTCTGCCAGTCCTGCAACACGCAGGAACGCCCCGACCACCTGTACAGCAACGACATCCGCGTGGCGAACCGCTACACACGCCTCTTCCACACCGACACCGACGACTGGCTCCGCCACTGGCACCGCTGCCCCGGCTGCCGCGCACGCACCACCCTGCCCCTGCCGCACCTCGCCGCATGGACCGCCCACATCGCCTGCCGATCGCTGCGCCCGACCCACCGCGCCCCCCGCGGGCGCAAGCCCTGCGGTGTCCTGCGCGTGTCCTGGACGGGCAGTCAGAACGCGCCCCGTTCCTGCCTGCTCACTGTCGCCGTCGACTTCTGCCCCTCCGGCGAGCACCGTGTCCTGGCGCGAGTCCCCTACCGCGACGCCGCCGAGCGGTTTCGTATCTGGTTGGCCGAGACGGCCCCTGCCGTAGCCGCCGCGGCCGGTCCCGACCGCTTGGACGGCCTCCCTGCCCAGATCCGGCCAGTCATCGCAGACACCAGCGGCGAGGGCCTATCACTGTTCTGAACGAGCACCGGGAGACCTGACACCCCAACGTCACCTCGCAGCTGCTGGCCCCGACACGGACACCCCGCACACTCCAGCGAAATGCGCAGCACAGTTAGTAAGGGCAGGCGATGCGCTTGAGGCCGATGCTGGGTGGCTACATCGCGTCGCTCAACGGGGAACCGACGAAATGCGGTGCTCAGGGTGACGGAATCCGAGGGGCGCAAGGTCAGTCGGCTGGGCGGCTTCGGCTCTCGCGGGACTCGCAGTGATGCGTCGGTGCGCTAGCCGAGCTTCTGCAGCACCTCGGCGATGGTGGCCCGGTACGTCCGCAGTGCCTGCAGCCCGGCGTCGTAGCGGTCACGGTGCCTGGTGATGTCCACGGCTTGTTTCCGCGCCCGGACAGCGTGCCAGAGCTCGGCCGTACGGTGGCGGCGCTTGCAGGTGACGTCCGCGGCAGCGGTGGCCCGCTCCCGCGGCGTATGCCGGGTGTTACCGTCACTGCCCCGCTGCCAGGCGGTGTCCGTGTACGCCGCCACGGGGTCGGGATAGCCCGTGAATCCTTGTTCCGCCACACAGCGGGACCACACATCCCACGCCGCACGGAGGCGCGGGTCGCGCTTGACGGCCTTGTCGACCTCGATCGCCCGCGTTCTTGCGTAGAGCCAGTCCCGCTTGACGTCGATGCCGCGCATCAGCCGTCGGCTCGACTCCGCGTTGCAGGCAGGGAAGTCCGCGTACTCGGCGTTGGTCATCCGGCGGCCCTCCGGCCGCAGAGCCCGAGATTTTGCCGGGTCCCAGCCGTAGCCCCAGCGGTGGGCGGCGGCGAGATCCAGGGCACCGTAGTCGGTGCCGACCGCGGTGGCGACGATGGGATCGCTGGGGTAGCGGGGGTCGAGTGGGAAGTCCGGGTGGCCGTGCTCCGCCATGCACTGCCGGACCAGCAACGCCGATGCCCGCTGCGATCGCTGGTAGTCCTGCGGCGTGTAGTCGTAGCGGTCGGCCGGGAGGGGACCAAGGTCCGACGCCGTACGGATTACCTCCGGCCGTCCTGGACCGGAGACACAGAGCGCCGCCAGCACCGCCACGACACCCAGTCGCCACGCCCGCATTGTCATGCACAGGGATGGTAGCGAACAGCGTGCAATGAAACCTCAGGTAGATGGTTGTCAACTAACAGCAACCTTCTCCGCATAGAGCCCCGAGCCATTGCCCACCCACCCGGGCTGCATCTGTCCATTTCCGCACTGCTGCTGCTACGGCAGGGGTTGGCTGCTCGGCGACGACAGATCGGCACCCGGGAACGACTGACCTGCAGCCGCCAGGCGCTGACACCCCTGGCCCACCTGCGCTGCAGCCACACCTTCGCCGAGCTCGCAGCCAGATTCCGCGTGGGCCTGCCCCCAGCCGTACCGCCGCGCGAAGTCAGAAACCAAGCTGCGGAGGAACATCTGATCGCACGAGGCGGACTTGCGCCGCTGGTATCCGGCCGGGCAGATAGACGAATCCGTTGCCGTTGTCGAGGAGCAGCCCCTCATCGATGCCGTCCACGGACCAGAGATCAATCGGCCCACCGGTGTTGTTGATCTGAAGGAAGAACTCTGCTTCCTCCTCGCCCCGACAGACGAAGATCCCCTCCACCTCAGGGCGGCGGCTACCAGCGATTCCCGGTGCGGCGCCCATCCGGGTCCAATCCAGGCCATGCTGTGCGATCGACTGCCGATTGAGCATGGACGAAACGTGGAAGAGGTTCGGCCTATCAAACACGCCAGGAGTATAGGAGGCAGTGAGGCTCCCTCCTCAGGTTGAGGCGGTCAGCTCCAGGGTGAGGACAGCCTTGACGAGGTCGGTGACGCGGGTGGTGCTGCAGCGGAGCTTCCGCAGCAGGCGGCAGGACTTGAGGGTGGCCATGGCCTGTTCGCCGAGTGCGCGGGTCTTCGCGTGGGCGCGGTTGACGGCCTTCTTGCCGGCGGAGAGCTTGTTCCAGAGGCCGCGGAAGGGGACGCGGACGGCGGATCCGGAGCCCTGATACGTCTTATCGGCCCAGCACCGGATGCCGCCGGCGCTGAGGGCGTCGAACAGGCCGTGGGAGCGGGCTGCCCTGATGTCGTGGACCGCGCCCGCCAGTGTTGGCAAAGCCCAGATGAGCTTCCCGAACGGGTCGGTGAGGACTTGGACGTTCATACCGTGCTTGCGGTGCTTGCCGGGCAACCGCCATGGCCTGCTGGAGGGTGGGGGCGAGGACGGCCAGAACGTCCACGGCCTCGGTGACGTAGCGGTGGGCGGTGGCCAGGCCGACGCCGAACCCGGCCGCGAGTTGGGCGAAGGTATGACCGCAGCGCAGGTAGGCCAGGGCCATCAACGCCTGCCGACCGCAGGTGAGTCGACGCGAGCGGGTACCGATCCGTTGCCGGCGAGCAGTCAGCTCCCGCTGCAGCAGCCGCAGTGCGGAAGTGGACAGGTCCAGTCCGGACGGGTAGACAAGCACGCGAAGCTCCCGGCAGCGAAGGTTGATCTTGGTCGACAACCCATCTACCAGGGGCTTCGTCGTTCTGCCACGCCAACCCCGGCGCCCCCAGCCATGTTGGAAAAGGCCCAGTGTCGGCCTGCCAGTTGTGACCGAACGGCATGGCAGGGCAGACCCAGCCGTCCAGGGTCCCACCGATCAGGTTGTCGATCCGGACCAGCAGCTCGTGGGCGAGTCGCCTGACCTCCGGGTCGATGTGGTCCGCGCCCAGGTCCGCCACGGCCTCGTGGATGGCGCGGGCCATGCGGTGGGACATGTGGGTCACGCTCCACACCCCCTCCTGCAGCGTCAGTAGCGAACTACCGTTAGCGGGTGCAACCTCCCGCGTCCGAGTCGTCGGCTGCTGGAGCGGGCTGCGGGCGGTGGGCGAAGTACTCCAGCAACTCGGCATGAAGGAACTGGTAGCCGCTGCCCGTTCTGGAGAGCAGGACGCATCGGGCGCCCTGGTCCAGGAAACGCTCGTAATCCTTCGGGCCTATCCCCTCCCTCTGCATCCGGCGGAAGGTAAGGCGATTGACGATGTAGTACCGCAGCCCGGAGAGGTAGGCGCCGCTCAGCATGATCAGGGGAATCGTGGCCAGCGAATGGGTCACGACGTGCGTCATGCTTGCAGCGGGCTGAAGCATGGTCAAGAAGATCTGATGCACGGCGTAGACGCAGGAGATAACGAACCCGACCAAGAGGCTTTGTTGGGGACCGAGCCGTACACGTGTTGACGGCGACACGACGTCGACACGGAAGTCGAAGTGCGCGGAATGGATGTATATGTAGACGGGAAGGAGTGTGGTCACCGCGACCGCGAAGTACAGAAAGACCTCACCTTCGGTGTGCAGGAGATCCGCGACACACACGGTGATCACCAGTGCGGGAAACGTGAACCTGAGCCAGGCCATGAAAGCGCGGCCCAGTGATCTGCGATCGATGTAGCGCAAAACGTGGAGACGGTCCAGGCGCTCGATGCCCTTGGCCAAGGGAACGAGGGTGATCCTTGTCGAGGCCGGGAAGAACACCAGCCAGAGCACCGCGCGTGCCAGGCCGAAATGCCCGCCCAGGAAGGCGATCACACCCCCGAGGCATCCGGCCAGGACACACAGGGCGGTCAGGGCCAGGCTCTCGTCGGCCGCGACGGCCAGACGGGATGCCTTGTCCGGTAACCACGACGGGTCGACCCGGTCCGGGTGGAACACTGGTTGCGCTCGGGCTCGCATGGCTCGTGCCAGCCAAGACATCCACCGCAGCATGTGTTCCTCGTCGTACGGGGAGGAGGGACGTGCCAGCGGCCTCTGCAGGCAGGCCTTCACGTAGTCGTCCATGACGCGTGTCCGGCGGCTGGAACTCCTGCCCGGGGAAACGATGCTGTCCGCGGGCAGCCCCGTGTAGGCGTCGGCGGCGAAGCGCAGGAAAAGAGGCGTCCGCAGGAGTTCGGCCACTCTTTTGTCTTCTGCGGCGACCTCCCTGAGCCCGTCTGTTCCCGAGCCGATCGCGGCGAGGTGAGCGTTGACCTCTTCGGGGCTCAGTCGGCGCACGCGTACCGCCGCGTCGAGTATCAGTGGGCGGCGCAGGGTGGTGTATTCCTTCTCCCGGCTGCCCACGACCATCGGAACGTCGCCGTAGTGCGCACGGAAGTGGTTCACTGCGTCCACGCAGAGATGCCGATACTGTGCGGGAACCTCGTCTAATCCGTCGAGCACTGGCAGGACTTCGGCCTCTATGACCCTTTTGACATCGAGCCGTGCGGGTATGTGGAAGCAACGTCCCAGCTCCGCGGCCATCCAGTCGAGCAAGGGTGCCCGATCCTTCGTCCAGAGTGCCAGGTGAAAGTACACGGGTATGCGCGCGATCACGTCTTGAGCGGCTTCGTCGAGCAGATCGCCTGCCAGCTCCAGCAGTTGGAAGGTCTTGCCGGTACCCGGTTCTCCCACCAGAAGGAGACTGTTACCCACCTGGTGTCTGACCTGCGCGAGGGGGATTCCCGTCGGGAGGTCCGCGCACGTTCGCGATGCCGTGCGGCGGTAGACCGTGTCATACGGGGTGGATACGATGCCGGACAATTCTTGGAAGGTGGCCGGTATCGCCGGAGCGGACTCGGATGTCTCCGTGCGGTGTTCGCGCAACCATGTCTGGCGCATCACATCCGTGAGCATGCGCCGCACTCTGAGACGGACGGCATGCGCGTCGTCGCGTCGGCGCAGGGCGAGGAAGGCCACCGTGCGGGAGGAGTCGACGTAGTTCTGGTAGACGTTCTGCTCGTCGATTCTGATGTCTCGTCCGGCTACGTTCCTGCCCCGCAGGTAGACGGAGCCCGAGAGGGCGGCGACACCTTCGACCCGTGGCTCCCCGGGCGTTGGGGTGTGGTTCCCGCCCTCCTCGGAGTCCGGCCTTGCAGACTGTTGTTCCATGTTCCCTTCCGCCCTCTGGAATCAGCCACGGCCGTCAGTGTGCGCCGCTACTCGGCACGGTCCTACCGGGCATCCTGGGACCGGCCCCGTCTCGCGTCGCCCGTATCGTCGTGTCCGATGGTGAGATCTCGGCCGGCGACGTAGCGTCCGCGCAGACTGACGTCACCGCCCACGGCTGTCGCTCCTTCGACCGAACCCACCACCTGCTGGCCGGCTGTGCCGGGCAGGTAGCCAGCGTTCTTCAGCAGCTGGGTCACTTCCTCGGCGAACCCGGGATCCTCCGCCAAGAGTCCGCGAAGCGTGGCCGCGAGCTCTGTCTGCCCCGTCTGGTCGTCCGGCCGCTCCTCGACGTCGTCGAGGCGGATCTCGTCGGCTTCCCGGCCTCGCAGCCGGCGCCGCAGCCTGAGGTGCAGGCGCGAGGCGAACGGCACGGCGTTCTCCGCAATGCTGTCCGCCGCGCGATCACCGACGAGTCCTCCGACCTGCTTGAGATAACCGACCAGCAGAGTTACGGCAGCATCCGCGATGCCTTGTAGGTCCATGTGTGCCCCCTGTGAGAGTGGATCGATGGTATGGGCCGGAAATGGCTTGTGTCGTCCCGAACTGACAAATCGTGGGAACGGGCACGGAGCCCAGGCCACTGGCAAGGGGCCCGAGCGGCGCGCCGGCCTGCGTCTTTGGCTCTCGGCGCGACACCGCACAGCGGCTGGCCCGATGGGGGTCGATCCCGGCTGATCGCTGCGTCCCGGGCGTCGTCGAGCGACCGGTCCAGGTGCGAGGACCGCTGTCGCTCACCGCCGCACCCGCGCCGCAGCTGTCGGTCCGACCACGGATCCGTCAAGTCCCGACATCGAGTGTCATGACGGGCCAGGCAAGCGGCAGGCCTACTGGATGTACCGGAGCCGCCGGACAGGGCGGCCCCTCTCAGCGACCCGCGGCCGGCACTTCCCCCTACGTGAAGGAGTACCTCTCATGTCTGCCACCGTCCCCACCCCTGGCACTTTCCGCAGGCGGCGTCGGCAGTGCTGGTGGCCACGACCGTCCTGGAAGCAGGCGGCGCCATGATTCCGGCCGCACCTTCGCCGCCTCCCTGCCCGCGCACCCCGGCAAGACCACCACGACGACCGAGACCACCACCATGGGGCGGCACAAGTTCCACCCGCACGACCAGAACATCGCGGGCAACGGCCCAGTCAACGGCCAGTAGGGCACAGGCCGAACCAGGCCGGCGGCCGTGACGTGAGTGTTCGCTCCCGTCACCGCCCACCGGGCCTGCTGTCCTTCGACAGTGAAGTTGGTTGTGTGCAGCGCGCTGATCTGGGCCGACCAGGTTGGGTGTCAACGGTAATGAGGCTCTTTGAATCTGGTTGTGGCCACGATTCCGTGAAGGATCGACACAATGAGGTATGGCGGATGGTGTATCGGCTGTAGCTTTCCGGGGAATCGTGCTCGGCGCCTACATTGCGAGGCTCCAGTTGGAGCTGCTGGCCGCCGGGCCGCCGCTTCTTCAAGGCCGAGGTGGGCATCCAGTGGACCGTACCGATCCCCATCTGGCCGTCGTCGAGGGCGTGACCGGTGTCGCCAAGTGGCTCACCTCCCCGGTGCTGGAACGGCTGCGCAAGGTCACCTCGGCCCGCCGGGTGACCGAGGTCGAACAGGCCAACCGCGTCATCACGCGTGAGTGCACCGGCTGTCGCTGGACTGGGCTCCGAACTCGGCCAGTGGATACGACTGTATGGCTGGCTCCGGGTGGACGACCGGATGATCGAGTGCACGGACCAGGAGGGGGACGCGCACACCGAGGCCGAGGTGACTCGAGTGCGTCAGGAGATGATGCGCTCCGTGTGGCAGGGCAGGGAGCTGGAGCAGCTGATCTATACGTTGGTGGCCGATCCCGAGGGGCCAGGCCTTCCCGGAGAAGACCCGCCAGTCGGGGTGGCAGGACGAGCGGGACCGCGACGAGCAGCTCTTCGACGTGATCGCCAATTGCCGCGTGCAGCCAAACGCTGTGAAGACCCAGGCCCTGAACGAGTCCAGCCAGGGCCGCCGCGCCATCCAGGGGCTCAGCGGCTCCGGTGGCTGCTCGTCGGGAGCTCGCGCAGCTGGAACAGGCTGGGACAGGTAAGGAGCACGGGTGAAGCACGACGCACTGGAACTCGCCGAGGCACACTACGAGTTGGTGATCAGCGTCGATGCCAGACGTTCGGGCCAGTACGCCGACGTCGACAAGCCGCGCATGCGCGAGCAGATCTACCGGGTGCTGGAGACGGCGTTCACCCACGCCACCGTGGCGCGTGACGCCGTCCACATCGAGGACCGCGGGGACGGCGTGCTGCTGGCGGTGCCGGGCCGCATCGCGGTCACGCGGCTGCTGGGCCTTTGGCTGGTGGAGGTGCACGAGAAGCTCCGGGAGGAGAACCGCGGTCTGCGCGTGCCCCTGGGACTGCGGATCGGCATGCAGGTCGGCCCGGTCCGGCACGACTCACGGGGCATCAGCGGACGCGCGGTCGACCTCGCCTGCCGGCTGGCCGACTCCCCCGTCGCCCGGCAGCTCCTCGACGCCGAGGGCGCCGACCTCGTGCTGGTGACCTCCCAATCCCTGTACGAGGACGTGGTCAGGAGCGGCGGCAAGTTCATCGACCCCGCGCACTACTCCCCGGCCCGGCTGGAGCTGAAGGAGGGCGAGGTCACCGCCTGGTTCCACCTGCCCGGACGCCCCGCTCCGCAGATTCCCACCGTCGCTCGGCCTTCATCTGCCGCGCTTGTCGAAAATCCGTCGGCCGCCACTGGCACAGACACCGTCCACGGCGACATGTCCCAGCACCACGACATCGTCCACCAACGGCCAGTCCACATCGGCCAGAGCGCCAAGCGCGATAGCCAGTGGACCGCTTCTGCCGAGGATGCCGAAAGTGTTCGTGCAGGTACGGCACGGCAGGACCGGTTCAGCCTGGAGCAAATCGGCGAGTTACAGAGAGTGGCGGAGGAGAGGGACGCCTCCTCCGGTGAAGGTCTGTCGGACGTGGTCAGTGGTCCGCCGCCTGAACGGCTCCCGGACGACGCGCTCCAGCGCTCGAGCGGACAAGCTCACGGCAACAACGCTCTGCCGCCGCTTCCGCCAGCGGTAGTCCCCAACGCCGACGGCGGCTCGATGGAGCCGCGGTCGCTGGTTGCAGAGCTGGCCGCCCAGACCTCGCCCGGGCGGGTGGTCCCCCTGCACGTGCAGATAGTCCGGGGCAGCGGACGGGGCGTGCAGCTGCGCTCTTTCTTCCTCCCACGTGACGGGGCCCGGGTGCTGGTGACCATTCATGCTCCTGGTCTGGTGGTCATCGACGAGCTGCAGCAGGAGTTGCATGTCGTGCCAGGGCAGGACTCGGACGTGCTGCGTTTCCGGTTGCGGGCCCCGACGCCGGGGCTGCACCAGGTGACCGTGCGGGCATTCCGGGGCGGCACCTTCCTCGGTGAGGTGAACTGCCAGATGTCGGTGGACCACGGCAGTGTCACAAGAGACGGCCCTCAGCACCATGCGCCACTGCCCTCCATGGCGTTCGATCCCGGGGAGGTCACGCTCCAGGTTCTGAAGGGCGAGGCGGGCGGCACCTTCAGCTTCCAGCTGATCAGCGAGACGTTCTACGCACCGGAGATCCTTCGCTTCCGCGCCGGCGACCCCCGCCAGGCCACCGAGCAGATCTACGCCGAGCTGCGGAGAGCCGCGATAGCCGCCGCAGCGGGCGGAGGTGACGGGGGTGTCTTCCGACTTCGCCACCGCCTGCGCAGTCACGGCGTAAATCTGTGGACCTCCGCGGTCCCCCAGGCCGTCCGGAGCCAGTTCTGGGACGAAGCCGACAACGTGACGGCCTTCACGGTCCTGGGGGAGCACGACATCGTCCCCTGGGAGCTGCTGTATCCCTTGGACGAATCGCAAGAGGACAGAGGCTTCCTGGCCGAGTGGCTCCCCGTTGTGCGGCGAGTGTTCGGGCAGGACAGAGTCCGCAGCCTCGGCATGTCGGGCGTGACCTTCGTCGTTCCGCCTGGCTCCCCTGCCGACGCACAGGACGAAGTGAGGTCCCTGCACGCCCGGTTGGGCGCGAGGGACACCGACGCCAGCTTGCTGACCGAGCACGCGGCCCTGACCGCACTGATCGAGAGCGGGGACGCGGGCCTGCTCCACTTCGCCTGCCACAACGCCTTTACGGGTACCGGCTCGTGCGTGACCATGGCCGGTGGTCCCTTCGACCCCATCGACCTGGCAGCGGCAGCGCAGCTGCGTACTCTGCGCCGCCACCGACCTCTCGTGTTCTTCAACGCCTGCCGTAGCGCTGGGGAGATCGACTGGTTCGGCGAGAGCCTGGGGTGGGCACCCCAGTTCCTCAACGCTGGCGCGGGCGCGTTCGTCGGCACTCTCTGGCCCGTGCGGTCACGAACAGCTCTTCAGTTCGCCGAAGCCTTCTACGACCAGTTGATCACCCACCGCCAGCCACTCGGCCAGGCTTCACTCGCAGCCCGCCAGACCATTCGTGACCTGCACAGCGGCGATCCAACGTGGCTGGCCTACGCCGTGTACGGCAGCCCCGCCGCTACCGCGCACACCACCGCGTAGAAGGAGTCAGCACGTGAAGGATCCGGTCTTCGTCATCCACGGCGTCGCCAACCGCAATCGGGACGAGTTCTCAACGGCCGTATCGGCGCTCGCCGTAGCGGCCGGAGTTGAGATGGTTCCGGTCCACTGGGGTGACCTGGGCGCGCAGGATCAGTTTATCGACGCCACACTACCCGCCTACCAGGTCGGTCCGGACACCCTGCGCGATGGCGAGTCACCAAGGTCCGTCATGGCCGAACCCCACGTCGCGGCCCTGTTTGCTGAAACGATCGACGAAGGCCAGCAGCTCTCGCAAGTCGACGCCGCCGTACGTACACATCTGGTCGCAGGGAAGGAAGGGGAGGACGAGGGGCTGCGGGACGGCGGCCACCATCAGCTCGATCCCGATCTGATCCTCGAGTATGTGAGGGAGGCGTGGGGCGACACAGAGTGGCTCTGTCGTACCGGTGACACGCAGCTGTTGCGTGAGACCGGGCGTTCTCTGGCACATGCACTCCTAGACGAAACCAATCCTGACTTGGACGACTCGTATTACGGATTACGCGGCGGAGGAGCCAGCGATGACAACCGCCTCCGTTCTGTGGTGCGGCGTCGGCTGAACGACCTGGACCGTTTCGCAGGCGCAGCAGTTCAGGCGATGGGCGTGCGGATGAACCACGCCATACGCAGCCGGTTCGGGCCCGGCACCACGCGCTTCCTCGGCGACGTGCTTGTCTACCAACGCCACCAGAATGCTATCCACGCCCGCGTACGCCAGGTCATCGACGAAGTGCACCCCGACCTAGGACGCAGCCCCGCCCGTCCCGTGCGCATCGTGGCCCACAGCCTGGGCGGTGTCATCGCCGTCGACATGGCCACCGCCACCGCGCCGCTATGGACCGAGTCCCTGGTCACCTTCGGCTCCCAGGCGTCCTTCTTCCATGTGTGCGACCCCAGAGGAGGGCAACTGACCCAGTACGGAGGCAGCACACCTGTACAACTGCCGGCTTCCCTGAATCACTGGACCAATCTCTGGGAGCCGCTGGATGTGCTGGCGTTCGCCGCTTCCAAAGTGTTCCAGCTACATGACGGAACCGCTCCAGTGGACCTTCCCGTCAGCCACCAGGCCAGCACCGGTATGTGGACCCACTCGGCGTACTGGAACCTTCCATCCGTCGCCTCAGCCATCAGCGACGCCATGGGCCAGGCTCAGCCAGTGCGCGGCCCCTCAGGGGACTAATCCTCCGGGACCAGGGCTGGGCGACTGCTTCGAGTACTGGAGACGTTCGTCCGGAAGTTGGACGCTCACAAGGTCACGTTGTCACTGGTCACCGGTGCCTCTTCCTTGATCAGGAGTTACACCAAACGATTGGGGCTTCCAAGATTTTCGTAGGTGTTGATCGTCTAGGTGATCCGCCGCGGCGAGGTGTCCGTCCCTGCCAGGCTGAGGGCGTGTGTTGTCGCCATCGAGGAACCGCTGCCGCAGCTGTCCGGGTTACGGATCGCGAGGGTGGACACCAGACCGGAGGCGGTTCGGATCACTGCGTTGACCAGAAATGATGTGCCCCGGACGTGTCCGGGGTGCGGGCAGGGATCGGAGGGGACGCACTCGCGGTACGTGCGTCGTGTCGCGGATGAGGCGGTGGGCGGCCGTCCGCTGGTGATCGAGCTGTCGGTGCGGCGCTGCCCGCACATGTCGCCGCCGACATTGGGAATCAGTCACACCAGTCGGACGAGGCCCAGAGGAAATGCCAGGTTCGTGAGACTGGGCGGCCGTGCCATCAACCTGAGACCGCGGAAGAACTGCTGATCAGCGGGCACGGCCTCTGACAGGAAGGCGAGACCCTACACCTCAGCTGTGAGATCTCAGATTCCGTGGCCAAATCTCACGACCGCTGGCCACCGGGTGGCCAATCGGCCACAAACCTGAGACGGGCTGTCCAGCCTTGTCCGGTCTCAGTGAAGCGGGGCTTGTCGCACTGATCTGTGTACGGGCCGGGCGGTGTACGGGGCCGGGACGGGTTTGAGTGAGACGGTGTCCCGCTTTGGGGTGGCTCTTGTCTCCGTTCAGGTGGCTTGTCTCATTCCAGTGGACATCGTCCTGGTGTGGATGATCAGGGGGAGCCGCAGAGCGGCAGGGTCAGGGCGGCCGATTTCGAGGTGGCCTGGGTTCAAGGCGGGGTCGAGGTACGCGGGTCGCTGGCGGACGTGACGGACCTGGCCTTCGAGGAGGCCGATCCGGTGCGGGAGTTTCCGTCGTACCGGGGGCAGAGGAACTTTCCGGGTCTGTACTGGGCGGCCACGATGCTGCGGTATGTGGGGTTCGAGTCCTGGCTGGAGCGGGATCACGCGATCGCGATGGACTTCGATCCTCGAGTCACGTGGTTCGCGTCGCAGCCGTTCTGGCTGTTCTGGACATCGCCGGAGGGCGTGCGGCTATCCCACGCGCCGGACTGCTTCGCCCGGTGGGCCGATGGGTCGGCCGTGGTGGTGGACTGCAGGCCGGAGGCTCGCCGGAGCAAGCCGCGGGACCTGGCCAAGTTCGCCGGTACGCAGACTGCGTGCGAGGCGGTGGGCTGGGACTTCCGACTCGTCGGCGAGATCGATCGAGTGCGGGTGGCAAACCTGCGGTGGCTTGCCGGGTTTCGCCATCCGAGGTTCGCGGAGGACGGGCTGATGGAGGCGACGGAGGCCGCCTTCGCCATTCCTGGACCGCTGGTGGGCCAGGCGGCCCAGGTCGGTGACCCGATCCTGGTCCTGCCGGTCGTCTTCCATCTGCTGTGGTGCGGGCGGCTGGCGACGGACCTGTCGCGCCCCTTGGGTGATCACTCTTTGGTGAGCCGGGCGGAGGGCTGATGACCGAGCACGAGCGGCCCAAGGGCGTGCTGCGGGTGGGTGACCGCGTCCGGTTCGAGGGCCGAGTCCACACGGTGGTGGGCCTGTCGGGCACGACCGTCCGCCTGGTCGACGAGCACAACACCGCGAGCATGGTGATGTTCGCCCACTTGATGGCGTCGGACGGATTCGAGCTGCTGGACTCGACGGCACCCACGCCGGGGCTTCCGCCCTTCGGCCTGCTGGACGCCGTCCCCGAAGTGGCATTTGCGTAAGGCCCGGTTCTTCGAGAAGCACCTGATCGAGGTGGAGACCGGACTCCCTCCCGACGCGCCGAAGGAACGGATCCCAGGCCGGAGTACGACCCGCAGTGGCGAACCGTGAACGAACGCCTCGCGGCCAAAGCGGCCGAGCTGACCGCGGCAGGCAACGAGGTGTCGGAACGGACGCTGTTCCGGCTGAGGACGAAGTGGCGGGACGAAGGGCTGTGGGGGCTGGTGGATCGGCGAGCTACGAGGTTGTCCATGGCGCCGGGCACCGGCCGGGTGGACGAGCGCCTGGTCGAGGCGGTCCTGGAGGTCCTGACCGCACAGGAAGACTCGTCGACGGGGACCCGCACCCGTGTGATCCGGCAGGCCGAGAAGCTGGTCGCCGAACGGCACGGGGAGGGCACGGTCCCCCCTGCCG
>NZ_JBFAET010000100.1:0-32174 GCF_040642095.1 Streptomyces sp. NPDC020362 | reverse complement strand
GCCACGTGTCTCGGCCCGTCCGGCGTTCGAGGACGAGGACGCCGGGCCGAAGCAGGGGGTCTGGGGGGCGACGCGCCCCCCAGGCCGGCAACCTCAGACCAGGTTCACGGAACGGGCCGACGTCGCCCCGATCTCCGACGCGACCTCGGCCAGAACCGTGGAGCCCACCGTGTCGTCGACGGTCAGCACGGCCAGCGCCTCCCCACCGGCGGCCGCGCGAGCGACCTGCATGCCGGCGATGTTGATGCCCGCCTCGCCGAGGATGCGGCCGACGGTGCCGACGACACCCGGCCGGTCCTCGTAGCGCAGGACGACCATGTGGTCGGCGAGCGCGAGATCGACGTCGTAGTCGCCGACGGCCACGATCTTCTGGACGTTCTTCGGGCCGGCCAGCGTGCCGGAGACCGACACCTCCTCGCCGCCCGAGAGCGTGCCGCGCACGGTCACCACGTTGCGGTGGTCGGCGGACTCGGAGCTGGTGGTCAGACGCACCTCGACGCCCCGCTCCTGCGCGAACAGCGGCGCGTTGACGTACGACACGGTCTCGTCGACGACGTCCTCGAAGACACCCTTGAGCGCGGACAGCTCCAGCACCTTCACGTCGTGCTGGGTGATCTCGCCGTAGACCTCGACGTCCAGGCGGACGGCGACCTCACCGGCGAGCGCGGTGAAGATGCGGCCGAGCCGCTCGGCCAGCGGCAGACCGGGCTTGACGTCCTCGGCGATGACACCGCCCTGGACGTTCACCGCGTCCGGCACCAGCTCACCGGCGAGCGCGAGGCGCACCGACCTGGCGACGGCGATGCCCGCCTTCTCCTGCGCCTCGTCCGTGGAGGCGCCGAGGTGCGGGGTACAGACGACCTGGTCGAGCTCGAAGAGCGGGGAGTCCGTGCAGGGCTCCTTGGCGTACACGTCGAGACCGGCGCCGGCGACCCGGCCCTCCTTCAGCGCCGCGTACAGCGCCGCCTCGTCGACGATGCCGCCGCGGGCCGCGTTGACGATGCGCACGCTCGGCTTGACCTTGCGCAGCGCCTCGTCGCCGATCAGGCCGAGGGTCTCGGGGGTCTTGGGCAGGTGGACGGTGATGAAGTCGGAGACCTCCAGCAGCTCGTCCAGGGACAGCACCTTCACGCCCATCTGCGCGGCCCGCGCGGGCTGCACATAGGGGTCGTAGGCGACGACCTTCATGCCGAAGGCGGACATGCGCTGCGCGACGAGGGCACCGATGCGGCCCAGGCCCACGACACCGAGCGTCTTCTCGGCCAGCTCGACACCGGTGTACTTGCTGCGCTTCCACTCGCCGTTCTTCAGCGCGGCATTGGCCTGCGAGATGTTGCGGGCGGTGGAGACGAGCAGGCCGCAGGCCAGCTCGGCGGCCGTGACGATGTTGGAGGTCGGGGCGTTGACGACCATCACGCCGGCCTTGGTGGCGGCGGAGACGTCGACGTTGTCCAGGCCGACGCCGGCTCGCGCGACGACCTTGAGCTTCTTGGCGGCGGCGACGGCCTCCGCGTCGACCTTGGTGGCGGAGCGGATCAGGATCGCGTCGACGTCGGCGATGGCGGGGAGCAGTTCGGCGCGGTCGGCTCCGTTGCAGTGCCGGATCTCGAAGTCCGGCCCAAGCGCGTCGACGGTGGCGGGCGACAGCTCTTCAGCGATGAGTACGACGGGTTTCGAGCTCACGTGAGTCCTCACAAGTCCAATGCGGACGGCCGTCCCGACGGCCGCTGGCGGTGGAGGGGTGCTAGCCGCGTGGAAGACGCACGACGCTGTGGGCCTGACGCGTATGTTGTGCAGCAGTGTAGTGGCGCCGCGGTCGTCGTTTTGCGCCGCTGCGGAAGTATCACCCGTCCGGGGCTGGACGGGTTGGACAACGCCTGCGAGTCGTCCTTGACCCGGCGCCGCCCAGGGTGGGAAACGCTGGAAAGGGGGCCGGAGCAGCGTGCCCCGACCCCCTGACATGAGGCTTACGCCTCCTCGTTCACCCAGCTCATCAGCTTGCGCAGCTGCTTGCCGGTGGTCTCCAGCAGGTGCTCGGCGTCCTGCTGCTTGTACTCGTTGTACTTCTTCAGACCGCCGTGGTACTCGTCCATCCAGGTCTGGGCGAAGGTGCCGTCCTGGATCTCGGTGAGGACCTGCTTCATCTCGGCCTTGGTGGCGTCGGTGATGATGCGCGGGCCGGTGACGTAGTCGCCCCACTCGGCGGTCTCGGAGACGGACCAGCGCATCTTCTCCAGGCCGCCCTCGTACATGAGGTCGACGATCAGCTTCAGCTCGTGGAGGCACTCGAAGTAGGCGATCTCCGGCTGGTAGCCCGCCTCGACCAGGGTCTCGAAGCCGGCCTTGACCAGGGCGGAGGTGCCGCCGCACAGCACGGCCTGCTCGCCGAACAGGTCGGTCTCGGTCTCCTCGGTGAAGGTCGTCTTGATGACACCGGCGCGGGTGCCGCCGATGGCCTTGGCGTACGACAGGGCCAGCGGGAAGGCGCTGCCCGTGGCGTCCTGCTCGACGGCGGCGATCGCCGGGACGCCGCGGCCCTCCTCGTACTGGCGGCGCACCAGGTGGCCCGGGCCCTTGGGGGCGACCAGGGCGACGTCGACGCCGGCCGGGGGCTTGATGAAGCCGAAGCGGATGTTGAAGCCGTGCGCGAAGAACAGCGCGTCGCCGTCCTTCAGGTTCGGCGCGATCGACGCCTCGTAGACCTGGGCCTGGATCGGGTCCGGGATGAGGATCATGATGACGTCGGCCTCGGCGGCGGCCTCGGCCGGGGTCACCACGCGCAGGCCCTGCTCCTCGGCCTTGGCCTTGGACTTGGAGCCCTCGTGCAGACCGACGCGGACGTCGACACCCGAGTCGCGCAGCGACAGGGCGTGGGCGTGGCCCTGGCTGCCGTATCCGATGACCGCGACCTTGCGGCCCTGGATGATCGACAGGTCGGCGTCGGCGTCGTAGAACAGCTCGGCCACTTTGGGTTCTCTCCTTGGTGTGCAGGTTGTGCGTCCCACCGTATGCCGGTGAGGGGACGGGAAGTTTCGGGGTCTCGGCATACGGGCGGCAGAACCGCCCGTATTCAGCCTTACGCGTTCAGCTTTACGCGGTTCGGTCGAGAGCGCGCAGCGAACGGTCCGTGATCGAGCGGGCGCCGCGGCCGATCGCGATCGTGCCGGACTGGACCAGCTCCTTGATGCCGAACGGCTCCAGCATCTTGAGCATGGCGGACAGCTTCTCGTTGGAGCCGGTCGCCTCGATGGTGACGGCCTCCGGGGAGACGTCGACGGTCTTGGCGCGGAACAGCTGGACGATCTCCACGATCTGGGAGCGGGTCTCGTTGTCGGCGCGGACCTTCACCAGGACGAGTTCGCGCTGAACGGCCTGGCCGGGTTCCAGCTCCACGATCTTCAGCACGTTGACGAGCTTGTTGAGCTGCTTGGTGACCTGCTCGAGCGGCAGGTCCTCGACGCCCACCACGATGGTGATGCGGGAGATGTCGGGGTGCTCGGTGACGCCGACCGCGAGCGAGTCGATGTTGAAGCCGCGGCGGGAGAACAGCGCGGCGATCCGGGCGAGGATGCCCGGCGTGTTCTCCACCAGGACGGAGAGCGTGTGCTTGGACATGGTGTTCTGCTCTTCCTTGCCTGTTGAAGGTCAGTCGTCTTCGTTGTCGCCGAAGTCGGGGCGGACGTCCCGGGCGGCCATGATCTCGTCGTTGGAGGTGCCGGCGGCGACCATCGGCCAGACCATCGCGTCCTCGTGGACGATGAAGTCGATGACGACCGGACGGTCGTTGATGGAGTTCGCCTCTTCGATGACCTTGTCGAGGTCCTCGGGGGACTCGCAGCGCAGACCCACGCAGCCCATGGCCTCGGACAGCTTCACGAAGTCCGGGACGCGCGTGCCCCTGGCCTCCGGGTTGATGTCGTCGGGGCCGGAGTGCAGCACGGTGTTGGAGTAGCGCTGGTTGTAGAAGAGGGTCTGCCACTGGCGGACCATCCCGAGGGCGCCGTTGTTGATGATGGCGACCTTGATCGGGATGTTGTTCAGGGCGCAGGTGGTCAGCTCCTGATTGGTCATCTGGAAGCAGCCGTCGCCGTCGATCGCCCAGACCGCGCGGTCCGGCTGCCCGGCCTTGGCGCCCATGGCGGCCGGGACCGCGTAGCCCATCGTCCCGGCACCGCCGGAGTTCAGCCAGGTGGCGGGCTTCTCGTACTGGATGAAGTGCGCGGACCACATCTGGTGCTGGCCGACGCCCGCGGCGAAGATCGTGCCCTGCGGGGCGAGCTGCCCGATGCGCTCGATGACCTGCTGCGGGGACAGGGAGCCGTCCTCGGGCTGGTCGTAGCCGAGCGGGTAGGTCTCGCGCCAGCGGTTGAGGTCGCTCCACCAGGCGGTGTAGTCGCCCTGGTGGCCCTCGCTGTGCTCCTTCTGCACGGCCTGGACCAGGTCGGCGATGACCTCGCGGGCGTCCCCGACGATCGGCACGTCGGCGGCGCGGTTCTTGCCGATCTCGGCCGGGTCGATGTCGGCGTGGACGATCTTGGCGTAGGGGGCGAAGCTGTCCAGCTTGCCGGTGACGCGGTCGTCGAAGCGGGCTCCGAGGGCGACGATCAGGTCGGCCTTCTGCAGCGCGGTGACGGCGGTGACCGCACCGTGCATGCCCGGCATTCCCACGTGCAGCGGGTGGCTGTCGGGGAACGCACCGAGCGCCATCAGGGTGGTGGTGACGGGCGCTCCGGTGAGTTCGGCGAGGACCTTCAGCTCGGCGGTGGCCTGCGCCTTGAGGACGCCGCCGCCGACGTAGAGGACGGGCCGCTTGGCGGTGGTGATGAGCTTGGCCGCCTCGCGGATCTGCTTGGCGTGCGGCTTGGTCACCGGACGGTAGCCGGGCAGGTCCATGACCGGCGGCCAGGAGAAGGTGGTCTTCGCCTGGAGGGCGTCCTTGGCGATGTCGACCAGGACCGGGCCCGGGCGGCCGGTGGAGGCGATGTGGAACGCCTGCGCGATCACCCGCGGGATGTCCTCGGCCTTGGTGACGAGGAAGTTGTGCTTGGTGATCGGCATGGTGATGCCGACGATGTCCGCCTCCTGGAAGGCGTCCGTGCCGATCGACTTCGAGGCGACCTGACCGGTGATCGCGACCAGCGGCACGGAGTCCATGTGCGCGTCGGCGATCGGCGTGACCAGGTTGGTGGCGCCCGGTCCCGAGGTGGCCATGCAGACGCCGACCTTGCCGGTGGCCTGCGCGTAGCCGGTGGCCGCGTGGCCGGCGCCCTGCTCGTGGCGGACCAGCACGTGGCGGACCCGGGTGGAGTCCATCAGCGGGTCGTACGCCGGCAGGATCGCGCCGCCGGGAATGCCGAATACCGTCTCAGCGCCGACCTCCTCGAGGGAGCGGATGAGGGACTTCGCACCCGTGACGTGCTCGACGGGGGCGGACTGCTGTCCTCCGGATCGGGGCCGCGGCTGCGGATGGGCCCCGGTGGCCTGCTCGGTCATCGGCATTCTCTTCTCGATGCTGAGGGTTTTTGCGAGGTTCGGGCGGAGTTCAAGCGCTGCACGAAAGGTGCTCGTGCAACAAAAAACCCCTCGTGCCATAGGGCAAGCGAGGGGAGCGCGCCGGTGAGGTCGCTGGGGATTCCGGATCGTCCTCCGGTGGGTCCCAGCTCAGCCGACGCGCTGTCCAAGTACGAGAATTCGGGTGCGCATGGCACTGACCCTCTCCCCGGCGCGCACCACGTGTCAAGTGGGTGGGACGGGAGTCTCATTATGTGAGCGAAGGGCACTGCCACCTCCCAAGACGGCGGACACCCCTCCGGTGTACACCCTCGCGGCCCTTTCCACAGCTCGTTCACCACCGGGGCGCCACCGGCGGTGTCGAGGCCACGACCGTGCTCAGGCCCTCGGGCCCCTCAGCGCGGCCGCGCTCTCGACGCCGACGCACCCCTGCGGCTCTCTCGCACTGCCCGCGAACGCCGGCTCGGCCGGCGCGTGCGGAACGGGGTAGTGGCCGGATCCGAGGGCCCGGCGCAGCCGGTACTCGTCCAGAGGCCCGGCGAACGCCATCCCCTGCCCGTGGGTGCAGCCCATCGCGCGCAGCGCGACGACCTGCTCGGGCAGGTCCACCCCCTCGGCGACGGACTGGAGCCCGAGATCGCCGGCGATGCGCAGCAGCCCGCTGGTGATCTTGTGCAGCCGTGCGGACTCCACCACGCCCTCGACCAGGCTGCGGTCGAGCTTCAGGACGTCGATGGGGAGCCTCCTGAGGGCCGTGATCGCCGCATGGCCGCTGCCGAAGCCGTCCAGCGCGATCCGCACCCCGAGCCGGCTGAGCGCGGTCATGCGCCGCTCCAGCTCGTCCAGCGATGTCCTCGGGTCGGTGTCGGACAGTTCCAGGACCAGTGCGCCGGGCGGCAGCGCGTGCCGGGTCAGCAGCGCCTCCACGGAGCCGAGCGGCATCGAGCGGTCCAGCAGCCGCCGGGCGCTCAGCCGGACGGCCACCGGCACCACACTTCCGGTCGCGGCCCGTTCGGCGGCCTGCCGCACCGCCTCCTGGAGGATCCAGCGCTCCAGTTCCGCGGTCTTGTCGCCGTCCTCGGTCACCCGCAGGAACTCGGCCGGGGTGAACAGCACCCCCTGGGAGGAGCGCCAGCGGGCCTGCGCGGAGACCGATGCGATCCGGCCGTTCTCCAGACAGACCACCGGCTGGTGCAGCAGCGCGAACTCGCCGTCGTGCAGCGCGGCGCGCAGCCGCGTGGCCAGCTCCGCCTTGCGTACGACGTCCTGCTGCATCTGCGGCTTGTACAGCTCGACGCGGCCCTTGCCTGCCGACTTCGCGCGGTACATCGCGAGGTCGGCGTTGCGCAGCAGCTCGCCCGCGCCCAGGCCCGGCTCGGCGAAGGCGACACCGATGGAGGCGTTGACCCGGACATCGTTGCCGCCGATGGCGTACGGCTGGGAGAGGGTCATCCTGAGGCGGTCGGCGAGCTCCAGGATGTTCCGCTCCCGGGCGGCACGGTCACGGGTGCCGTCCCCGACGATCAGGGCCGCGAACTCGTCGCCGCCGAGGCGGGAGGCGGTGTCCCCCTGCCGGACGGCGTCCTGGAGTCTGCGGGCGGCCTGGACGAGCAGTTCGTCCCCGGCCTGGTGCCCGATCGTGTCGTTGACGGCCTTGAATCCGTCCAGGTCGATGAAGAGCACGGCCGTGCCGCGCAGGGCGGCGCCCCGGTCGGTGGCCCGGCGGCCGGACAGGGCCTGCTGGACGCGCTGGGTGAACAGTGCGCGGTTGGGCAGGTCGGTGAGCGGGTCGTGCTCGGCGTTGTGCTGCAACTGGGCCTGCAGCCGCACCCTTTCGGTGACGTCACGGCTGTTGAAGATCAGGCCGCCGTGGTGCCGGTTGACGGTGGACTCGACGTTGAGCCAGCCGCCGCCACCGGAGCGGAACCGGCACTCGATGCGCGTGGTGGCCTCCTCCAGCGGGTTGGCGGTGAGGAAGCGGCGCACCTCGTGCACCACACAGCCCAGGTCCTCCGGATGGATGAGCGCCGCCAGTTCGGTGCCCACCAGCTCCTCGGCGGGCCGTCCGTAGACCCCGGCGGCGGCCGGGGAGACGTACCGGAGGATGCCGTTGGGCGCGGCGATCATGATGACGTCGCTGGAACCCTGCACCAGGGAGCGGAAGTGGTTCTCCTTCTGCGCCAGCTCCCGGGTGAGGGTGATGTTGTCGAGCAGCATGATGCCCTGGCGCATGACGAGCGCCAGCACGACGGCGCCCGCGGTGATCAGCACGACATGGTCGGGCCGTCGGCCGTTGAGGACGTTGTAGAGGATGCCCAGGGTGCACACGGCGGCGGCGAGGTACGGGGTGAGCGCGGCGAGGGAACCGCTGAGCGGCCCGCCGGCCGGGTAGCGGACGTGGTCGCCCCCGGGTGCGGACGCGACGTGCGGATGGCTCGGACCGCGCTGTCCGGGCACGTGCTCGTGGACCACGCGGGTGTGCCCGTCCGGTACGTGCCGGTCGGCGTCCCGTGATCCCGGGCGCAGCGGGGCGGACCAGGGGGCGTAGGCGAGCAGCAGCGAGCCGGCGAACCAGCCCGCGTCCAGCAGTTGCCCGGAGCGGTAGCTGCTGTGCAGGAGGGGCGAGGTGAACAGCGCGTCGCACATCACGGTGAGTGCCAGCGCTCCGATCGCCGTGTTGACCGCCGTGCGGTTGCCCGGCGTGCGGCGGAAGTGCAGCGCGAGCACCATGCTGACCAGCGCGATGTCGAGCAGCGGGTACGCCAGCGACAGCGCGGTGTGCGCCACGCTCGGCCCGTCGAACCGCGCCGCCTGGGCGAGCGCGAGGCTCCAGGACAGGGTGAGCAGCGAGCCGCCGATCAGCCAGGCGTCCAGCGCCAGGCAGATCCATCCCGCCCGGGTCACCGGCCGCTTGGCGAGGACCAGCAGGCCCACGATGGCGGGGGGCGCGAAGCACAGGAAGAACAGGTCGGCGTAGCTCGGGCTGGGCACGGTCCGCCCCAGGACGACCTCGTACCAGCCCCAGACCGCGTTGCCCAGGGCCGCCATCGCCGAAGAGAGCGCGAACAGCAGCCAGGCCGGACGGAAGCGGACCCGCGGGCTGCGGGCGTAGAG
Source organism: Streptomyces sp. NPDC020362 (assembly GCF_040642095.1). NCBI lineage: Bacteria > Bacillati > Actinomycetota > Actinomycetes > Kitasatosporales > Streptomycetaceae > Streptomyces > Streptomyces sp. NPDC020362. The sequence continues at coordinate 23,549 of NZ_JBFAET010000100.1, read as the reverse complement.
GAAGCAGGAGACGGCGGCGGTACCCGCCGCGGCACTCAGACCGAAGTCGCCCATGATCAGTGCGAGACGGCCCGATCCCCAGTTGAAGGTGGAGCCGACGGCGTAGGCCCCGCAGACCAGGGCGAGGACCAGTTGCTGGACCAGGCGCGATCCGTCGCCGGCGGCCGACAGGCGGGGCGGCAGCGGCGCGTGCGGCGCGCGCACCGCGCCGTCCAGGGCGCCCGTCACGGTCGTCACGGAGGGCGGCGCGTTCACCGGGGCCTCCCGGATCGTGCCGCTCCCGGGTCCCGCGGGTCCCGGTGCGCATTCCTGCGGCGGCCGCCCTGCCTGCGGTGGTGGCTGTGACGGTTCATGTGGTGGTCGCGTCTGCGCGCGGCCGTGCGCCAGGGTCGCCGTCGGCGGCTCCGCCGCGTCGGATCGTTCGTCCATAGGCCGTGCATCGCCCGTCGCCCCCCTCACAAATCTGAAATGTCCATCCCCGGCGCCGATTGCTCGCGGCGCAGCCCCTTCCGGGACGATACACCAGTATCGTCACTCAGGGACATAGCCTCTCTACGCTCCGTGACGACCAGCGGCAATGCCGGTACGGCCCGCATCCGAAAGGTTGCGGAGGGTGCCGGAAGCGGACTACGCCCCGTTCTCTCCCGGCATGTGCGCCGCGTCCTCTCCCGTCGTAAGGATCACGTTCCGCAGGGGTTCGTGGTTCACGAAGCGGTTCACCTGGTCGGCGAGCAGGCGCTTGGCGCGCGGCAGGAAAGCCGAGGTGGGGCCGCCCACATGCGGGCTGATCAGCACGCCGGGCGCGTGCCACAGGGGATGCCCCGGCGGCAGCGGCTCGGGGTCCGTCACGTCCAGCGCCGCGGTGATGCGGCCGCTCTCCAGCTCGGCGAGCAGCGCCTTGGTGTCGACCACGGGTCCGCGGGCGACGTTGACGAGCAGTGCACCGTCCTTCATCCGCCCCAGGAAACCCGCGTTCACCAGGCCCTTGGTCTCCTCCGTCAAGGGCGTGCACAGAATCACGACATCGGCGTCCGGAAGCAGAGAGGGCAAATCGGTGAGCGGGTGCACGGGACCGCGCGCCGTAGTGCGCCTAGAGCGCGCGACGCGCGCCACCCGCGCAAGTTCAAAAGGCGTGAGCCGGTCCTCGACGGCCGCCCCGATGGAGCCGTAGCCGACGATGAGGACGGTCTTGTCGGCGAGCGCCGGGCGGAACCCGCCGAGCCACTCGCCCCGGTCCTGGGCCCGTACGAAGTCGGGGATGCCACGCAGAGAGGCGAGGATCAGCGTCAGGGTCAGCTCGGCGGTGCTCGCCTCGTGGACCCCGCGCGCGTTGCACAGCCGGACCCCCGGGCGCAGGTACTTCAGGCCCGGCTGCACATGGTCGATGCCGGCCGACATGGTCTGCACGACCTGGACCGCGCTCATGCCCGGCAGCGGGCGCACACCCACGCCGGGCGGCTTCATGTACGGCACGGCGTAGAAGGCGCAGTCACCCGGGTCGCCGGGGAACTCCTCGGCCCCGTCCCAGAACAGGTACCGGGGCCCCTCGGGAAGCCCCTCGATCGCCTGCGGCGCGATGGGAAGCCATATGTCTGCGGTCATGACAGGAGGCTATGTCAGAGGCCATGTCGGGGGGACTGCACGCAGAGGTTAGGTTGGGGGCTCAGGAGAGGGAGGTTCACGAGCAGGTGGAGCGCAGGACGATCGGTGCGGGGGGACTCGCGGTGGGGGCCGTCGGACTCGGGTGCATGCCGATGAGCTGGGCGTACAGCGGTTCGCGGCAGCGGGGCGACGAGTCGCTCAGAGCCGTGCACCGGGCGCTGGACCTGGGCTCGACCCTCCTGGACACGGCGGACATGTACGGCCCGTTCACCAACGAGCTGCTGCTGGGGCGGGTGCTGAAGGAGCGGCGCGCCGAAGCCTTCGTGTCGACCAAGGTGGGCCTGCTCGTGGGCGAGCAGCACGTCGTGGCCAACGGGCGCCCGGGATATGTGAAGCGGGCCTGCGACGCCTCGCTGCGGCGCCTGCAGACGGACGTGATCGACCTCTACCAGCTGCACCGCGCCGACCCCGAGGTCCCGATCGAGGAGACCTGGGGCGCGATGGCCGAGCTGGTGCGCGCCGGGAAGGTGCGGGCGCTCGGGCTGTGCGCGGTGGGGGCGCGGGGCGGCCGTCGCTCCGGGAACCGCATGCACGACACCACGCTGCGCCAGCTGCAGCGGGTGCAGCAGGTCTTCCCGGTGAGTGCGGTGCAGGCCGAGCTGTCGGTGTGGTCGCCGGAGGCCCTGGAAGACCTGCTGCCGTGGTGCGAGGCCCGGGGCGTGGGTTTCCTGGCGGCGATGCCCCTGGGGAACGGCTTCCTGACCGGCACGCTCATACCGGGCGAGGGGTTCGAACCCGACGACCTGCGCGCTCGCCACCCCCGCTTCACGGCCGAGATGATGGCCGCCAATCAGCCGATCGTCGCTGGCCTTCGGCGGGTGGCCCGCCGCCACGGAGAGGAGGTCAGCGCCGCCCAGGTGGCTCTGGCGTGGGTTCTCGCCCAGGGCAGGCATGTCGTCCCGGTGCCCGGTACCAAGCAGTACCGGTGGGCGACCCAGAACGCGGACGCGGTGGATGTGCGGCTGACTCCCGAGGACCTGACGGCGCTGGGCCGGCTGCCGCCCGCGCAGGGTTCGTGGAACTGACACCCGCAATCGCGTTCGGGCCGCATGACCGGGAACCCCGGACAGGGCGGGCGGAGTATGGGAAAGAGAGGCTGCGGGAACCACCGCGTCGAAGGGACCTGATCGTGCAACGTCGAGCTGTGGCGGCCGTGCTGGCCGCGACCGCGCTCCTGCTGACGGCCGGATGCTCCTCGGGCGCAGGAGGGGCACCGGCCGGCGGCGGGACGACGGCATCCGGCTCCGTCCCCTCCGCGCGGGCCGGCGAATCGGCCGCGCCGGCCAAGGGGGCGGTCACGGTGCTGCGCACGGTGACCGAGGGCCTGAAGACACCGTGGGGCCTGGCCGCCCTGCCGGGCGGCGACCTGCTGGTCTCCTCCCGTGACGAGGGCACGATCACCCGGATCGACACGGCGACGGGCAGGAAGACCGAGCTGGGCAAGGTCTCCGGAGTCGCCCCGGCCGGCGAGGGCGGGCTGCTGGGCATCGCTCTGTCGCCCGGCTACGCCGCCGACCACATGATCTACGCCTACTTCACCTCCGCGTCGGACAACCGCATCGTCCGGATGCTGTACGACGAGCACAAGCCGGCGGGTGAGCAACTGGGCGCCCCCGACACGATTTTCAAGGGCATCCCCAAGGGGAACATCCACAACGGCGGCCGTATCGCCTTCGGCCCGGACGGGATGCTCTACGCCGGCACGGGCGAGAGCGGCGAGCGGGGCCTGGCCCAGGACAGGAAGTCCCTGGGCGGCAAGATCCTGCGGATGACCCCGGAGGGCGAGCCGGCCCCCGGCAATCCGTTCCCCGGCTCAGCGGTGTACTCCTACGGCCACCGGAACGTGCAGGGCCTGGCCTGGGACAGCCGGCAGCGCCTGTTCGCCTCCGAGTTCGGCCAGGACACCTGGGACGAGCTGAACGCGATCGTGCCGGGCGGCAACTACGGCTGGCCGCGGGCGGAGGGCAGGTCCTCCGACCCGGCCCTGCGCAACCCGATCGCCCAGTGGCACACCGACGACGCCTCCCCCAGCGGCATCGCCTACGTCGACGGCGTGATCTGGATGGCGGGCCTGAAGGGCCGGCGCCTGTGGCGCATCCCCCTGCAGGGCACCAGGGCCGCGGCGGCCCCTCAGTCCTTCCTCGACGGCGAGTACGGCCGCCTGCGCACGGTGGCCGCGGCGGGCGGCGGCAAGGTGTGGCTGGTCACGAGCAACACGGACGGCCGGGGCACGCCGAAGAAGGGGGACGACCGGGTGCTGGAGGCGGAGGTGAAGTAGCCACCCGCGCCGGATCCGTGGCTCACTCGTCATCCGCGGGTTCCGCCTCGGCGGACGGCCGCTCGGGCGGGCGTACGACGACCTTTCCCGAGGCGAGATCTATGGGCCCCCGGCCGGGGTCGGCGTCCCCGACGTCCTCCCGGGTCAGCTCCAGGCGCTTCTGCTCGTCGTGGGTGTGCTTGCGGCCGGGCGCGAACAGTTCCTCGAAAGCGTTGAACACAGCCCCTCCCCATGCCGGGTTTCCTCCAGCGTACGGGTCAGCCCGCCGCAGGCGCGGCGAGCGGATCGGCCGGGAACAGCCCCAGCCGGTGCGCCAGCGCCGCGGCCTCACCCCTGCCCGAGACGTCGAGCTTGGACAGGATGTTGGAGACGTGCACGCTCGCAGTCTTCGGGGAGATGAAGAGTTCCTCGGCTATCTGGCGGTTGGTGCGGCCGGCCGAGACCAGGCGCAGGACGTCCCGTTCCCGGCTGGTGAGGCCGAGGGCCTCGGCCGGGTCGGCGGGCTCAAGGGCACCCTGCGGGGCGCGGGTGAGGGTGATGCGGGCGCGCTGGGCGAGCCGCGCGACCGCGTCGGCGAGCGGGCGGGCGCCGAGGTGATCGGCGACCGCACCAGCCAGCCTCAGCAGCTCCATGGCCCGGTCGCGCTCGTTCTCACCACCGCCGGTGGTGCCTGCCGGGCCCGCGGCTCCGGGAGCGAGCAGGGCCTGCGCCAGGCGGTACCGGACGCGGGCGAGGTCGTAGGGGCGGTCCAGGCACTCGAAGTCGGTGACCACCCCCGACCAGGTGTCCGTGGTGTCCGTGCCCTCGGCCCGGTTCAGCTCGGCACGGATCCACCGCTCGTACGCTCCCCACAAAGGCGCGCCGGTGGCGAGCTTCCCGGCGGTCTCGTGCAGGCGGCCGAGTACCTCGGCGCGGTCCGCCGCGGAGGCGGGCAGCGCGCGGGCGTCGGCCTCGGCGGTGGCGGCGGCCAGCAGCAGGGGCCAGGCGTAGCGGTAGGTGCCGGGCGGGAATCCGGTCTCCAGTGCCCTGGACAGTTCGGCGCGGGCGTCGTGGATTCTGCCCTCCGCGGCGGCGACGCCGATGGAGACACGGGCCACCCGCAGCGACTGCTGGGGCATGGGGTCGTGGGAGCCGTAGCGCGCGTCGGCGGTGGCCAGATGACGGGCCGCGTCGGCGAGGTCGCCCCGGGCCAGTGCGAGATGGGCGAGGCGCAGGGCGCCCGAGCCCTGGGGTTTGGCGCCGTGACCCGCCTGGAGCGCCTTCGCGGCGGCGTCGGCGGCCTCGTCCCACTGGCCGATCGCGTACAGCGAATCGGAGAGGTTGCCCCACACCCATGCCTCGGCGTCCCGCAGCCCGAACTCACGGGTGAAGGCGATGCCTTCGCGCAGCAGGGGCACGGACTCACGGGAGCGGCCGACCGCCTGCAGCGCGGACGGCAGGTTCACGAAGGCCCGGCCCGCCACGCCCCGCACGCCTTCCCGGAGCGCGTCCTCCTTGACGTGGAACATCTCCGCGAACCCGGACTCGGGGTCGCCCGCGTCGATCATGAGGCCGCCGAGGGTGAGCCGGGCGTGCAGTTCGATCTCGCGGGCGCCCACCATCTGCGCGTACTGCACGGCGCGCTCGGCGGCGGCGAACGCATCGGGTCCGGGCTGGTGCAGCATGCGCCAGGTGGCGACGTGGGCCAGCACCTCGGCGTGCACTTCGGACGGCGGCAGCCCGCGGACGAGTTCCTGCGCGGTGGCCAGCTCATGCCAGCCGTCGCCGCGGGCCAGTGCCTGGACGAGATGGGAGCGCTGCACCCAGAACCAGGCGGCGCGCAGCGGGTCGGGGTCGTCCTCCAGCAGTCGCAGCGCCCGCTTGGTGATCTTCAGGGCGCGTTCGCGCTCCCCGCCCAGGCGGCCGGCGACCGCCGCCTCGGCCATCAGGTCGAGGTAGCGCAGCGCGGTGGTGGCCGGGTCGCAGCCGCAGGGAGGGTAGACCTCGGTGTAGTCGACCGGTCGCAGGGCCGAGCGGACCTCCTCGGGAGCGGTGTCCCACAGCTCCATCGCCCGTTCCAGGAGCCGCAGTTGCTCGGTGTAGGCATGCCGGCGGCGGGCCACCACGGAGGCGTCCAGGACGGCGGGCAGGGCCCGGGCGGCGTCGTGGGCGTGGTACCAGTAGCTGGCCAGGCGCATCACGCGGGCGTCGGCGGGGACGAGCGTGGGGTCGGCCTCGACGGCTTCGGCGTAGCGGCGGTTGAGCCGGGAGCGTTCGCCGGGCAGCAGGTCGTCGGCGACGGCCTCGCGGACCAGGGCGTGCCGGAAGCGGTAGCCGCCGCCGTCAGGGGTGGCGGTGAGGATGTTGGCGCCCACGGCGGCCCGCAGCGCCTCGATGAGGTCGTCCTCGGTGAGGAGGGCGACGGCGGCGATCAGCCGGTACTCCACGGTGGAGCCGCCCTCGGCGACGATCCGGGCGATCCGCTGGGTGCTCTCGGGCAGCGCCTCGACCCGGACCAGCAGCAGGTCGCGCAGGGAATCGGTCAGGCCGGTGCAGCAGCCCTCCCAGGCCGCGACGGCGAGTTCCTCCACGAAGAAGGCGTTGCCGTCGGAGCGTTCGTAGATGTCGTCGACCTGGACGGGATCGGGTTCGGCGGCGATGATGCCGGCGACCTGGCGGGCGACCTCCTCGCGGGTGAAACGGGCGAGTTCGAGGCGGCGGACGGTGCGCAGCCGGTCGAGTTCGGCGAGCAGGGGACGCAGGGGGTGACGGCGGTGGATGTCGTCGGAGCGGTAGGTGGCGAGGACGACGAGACGGCCGGTGCGCAGGGTGCGGACGAGGTAGGCGAGGAGGTGGCGGGTGGAGGCGTCGGCCCAGTGCAGGTCCTCCAGGACGAGCACGACGGTGTGCGCGGCCGCGACCTGCTCCAGCAGCCGGACGGTGAGTTCGAAGAGGCGGGCCATGCCCTGCTCGTCGTGACGGCTGGAGGTGGCCTCGCCCAGCTCGGGCAGCAGCCGGGCCAGTTCCTCCTCCTGGCCGGCGCCGGCGGCGGCGAACTCCTCGGGCAGGGCGGCGCGCAGCGCGCGCAGCGCGGTGGAGAAGGGGGCGAAGGGCAGTCCGTCGGCGCCGATCTCGACGCAGCCGCCGACGGCCACGACGGCGCCCTCGCGGCCCGCGGCGGTGACGAACTCCTCGACGAGCCGGGTCTTGCCCACCCCGGCCTCGCCGCCGAGGAGCAGCGCCTGCGGCTCCCCCGCTCCGGCGCGGGCGAGCGCGGCGTTCAGCGTGTCCAACTCGTCGGTGCGGCCGACGAACACGGGACTGACGGATGCGTTCTCCACAGGCCCGAGCATCGCACGAGGTCCGGACCACGAGGCAGCGGTTTTCCACAGCCGCGGTGCGATGGTCGTACTCATGGGCGACATGGGCGACCGGGTCGTACGACGCTCGGGGAGCACCGTACGACCCGGGGAGGGAAGGCGGCCGACCCCCGTACGGCCGCCCTCCGCCGGTGCCGCGCTCACGCGGTGCGTGGGAGCCGCTGCCTGCGGGGCCGGTCGGTATGGGGCTCGGCGTCCGGAGTGCCGCGCCGGGCGGCCTCCTCGCGGCGGGCGGCGCGCCGGGACCGTACGGCCTCGCGGGCCAGGCGGTCCTGGTCGGCCTCGCGGCGCAGCTCGGCGGTCCGCATGCGGTGGATCTCGAACTCGTACATGGTGTGTGTCCCTGGGGAGAGGTGGTGTGGTGCGTCGCTTCTGCGATGCCTCCACCTTCGTCTCCCAGGGGGGTGCGCCACATCGGGAGAGTTCCGCATCTTCGGGCGGGCGGCGGGCCCCGGACACGCCTAAGGGGCCTCAGGGGCTCCGTAAGGTGCACACGGATTCCCTAAGGCCCCTGGGGACCTGCGGTTTCCTCAGCCGGTCGAGGGCAGGGCGAGCAGGGCGTCGGAGTACTTCAGGACGGCCAGGATCAGGCCGATGACAGCGAGCGAGACGCCCGCCCAGGCGACGGACTTGATCCAGGCGGCCTGCGGACGGCCGGGGGCACCGAACGCGGGCCTGGCGAGTACGACCACGCCGGTGATCAGCGCGGCCAGCGCGAACAGGCCGGCCCACAGCGCGGTGGTGTGCCAGGCGTCGCCGTAGACCTCCTTGACCTGCGTGGCCACGCTCGCGGTGGACGAGGTCTTCAGCTGGCCGACAAGGGTCTCCCGGGCGGCGGCCACGGTGCCGATCCAGCCGCCGCTGAGGGAGACCAGGCCCAGCGCGGCGGAGACGACGGCGGCGGCACCCTGGCCGACCCCGGAGGGACCGTTCTCCTGGAGCTCCTCGGGCCCCTCGGGCTCCCCGGACTCACCGGGCTCCGTGGACTCCTCGCTCTCCCCGCTCTCCCCGCTCGGCTGCTCGTCCGGTGCCGCACTGTCGGCACCGGTCCCGGGTCCGGCTTCGACGGCCGCGCCCGTCTCCCCTTCCTGCGGTGCCCGCTCGTCGTCGGTCTTGGTGACGTCCACGTTCTTCGTTGCCATGTCCGGCACCGTACGGACGCAGTCTGAGAGGTCCCTTAATGATCGTTGTGCCCGCTGCGCGCGCGTGCCGCGCGCCATTCGGGGGCCAGCACCGCCCAGATCTCGGTGTCCGTGCGCACACCGCGGTGCGGGTGGTTCTCGCGCAGGACGCCCTCGCGGGTCATGCCGAGGCGCCTGGCCACGTTGAGGCTGCCCTCGTTGGCGCAGGAGGCGTGCCACTCCACGCGGTGCATGCCGCGCTCGTCGAACGCCCAGTCCAGCAGCACGCGCATGCCGCGTGTGACCAGGCCCCGTCCGGCCGCCGCCGGTTCCAGCCAGCAGCCCGCCTCACAGACCCCGCTCGGGGTGTCCCAGATGCGGAACAGCAGGCCGCCGGCGAGTTTTCCGTCCAGCCAGATGCCGTGCAGGCTGCCCGCGTCGGCGGCCCGCTTGTCGGCGTACGACCTCAGGTAGGCGCGGGCGGCGTCCAGGTCCGTCACCACGTCCGGCAGGCCGATGTGCCGGCCGATGAACTCCCGTCCCCGGTCGATGTTGGCGAGCAGTTCCGGTGCGTGCCAGACCTCCAGGGGCCGCAGTTCGGCACCGTCCTCACCCAGGGATATCGCGTACATCGCGCTGCTGCTCCTCCCGCAGTTCCTCGACCGGGACAGTGCCGAGACTCTCATGGGCGGCGCGGCACTCGGGCGGCTCGATGCTGATGCGCGGCAGCCGGCTCTCCAGCCAGGCGGGCAGCCACCAGTTGGCGGCGCCGAGCAGGTGCATCAGGGCGGGCACGAGCAGGGTGCGCAGCACGAAGGCGTCGAGGGCCACCGCGGAGGCGAGCGCGATGCCGAACATGGCGATCACCCGGTCGCCGCTGAGGACGAAGGCGAGGAAGACCGAGATCATGATGACCGCGGCCGAGTTGATCACCCGGCTGGTCTCGGCGAGGCCGACCCGTACGGCCCGCCGGTTGTCGCCGGTCTCCAGCCACTCCTCGTACATGCGGCTGACCAGGAAGACCTGGTAGTCCATGGAGAGTCCGAAGAGGACCGAGACCATGATCACGGGCAGGAAGGGCTCGATGGGACCCGCGCGGCCGAGGCCGAGCAGTTCGCTGCCCCAGCCCCACTGGAAGACGGCGACGACGATGCCGAAGGCGGCGGCGACCGCGGCGATGTTCATGACGCCGGCCTTCAGCGGTATGCCGAGCGAGCGGAAGGCGACCAGCAGCAGAAGACAGCCGAGCCCGATGACCACGCCGACGAACAGCGGCAGTTTACCGACGATCACATCCGCGAAGTCGTCGTAGCTCGCCGTGACCCCGCCGACGCGCACGTCCAGGGAGGTGCCGGTCTCCGCGCGCGGGAGCACGTCACTGCGCAGCCGGTCCACGAGATCGCTCGTCCGCTGCGACTGGGGCGCGGAGTCGGGGACGACGGTCAGATACGCGGTGCCACCACCGGAGTCGTAGGTGACGGGGGTGACGGAAGCGACGCCCCGGGTGGCGCGCAGGGTGGTGTCGAGGCTGTCCAGGGCGAGCTTGTCGTCGCCGCCGTCGACGCGTGTCACCAGGGTCAGCGGGCCGTTCACACCGGGGCCGAAGCCCTGCGCGAGGAGGTCGTAGGCCTGCCGTGTGGTGGACGAGCGGGGGTCGTTGCCCTGGTCGGAGGTGCCGAGGCGGAGGGAGAGCGTGGGCAGCGCGAGCAGGGCGATGACGGCGACGGCCAGGGAGCCGAGCAGCTTGGGCCGCCGTTCCACGAACGCGGACCAGCGGGCGGCGAGTCCGGTGGGCAGCTCGGGGCGCGGCCCGCGTCTGGCGAGCCGGCGCCGCTCGCGGCGGCTGAGGGCGCGCGGTCCGATCCAGGCCAGCAGGGCGGGCAGCAGCGTGACGGAGGCCGCGACGGTGAGCACGACCGTCGACGAGGCGGCGACTGCGACGCCGTTGAGGAAGCCCAGGCGCAGGCTGAGCATGCCCAGCAGGGCGATACAGACGGTCGCACCGGCGAAGACGACCGCGCGTCCCGTGGTGGCCACGGCGTTCGTCGCGGCCTCGGCGACACTCAGGCCGCGTTTCAGACCGCGCCGGTGCCGGGTCACGATGAAGAGGGCGTAGTCGATGCCGACGCCGAGCCCGATCAGCATGCCGAGCATGGGCGCGAAGTCGGCGACGGTCATGGCGTGCCCGAGCAGCCCGATGCCGGCGTACGCCGTACCCACGCCGACCAGCGCGGTCGCGATCGGCAGCAGGGAGGCGGCGAGCGAGCCGAAGGCGAGGAGGAGGACGACCGCGGCGACGGCCACGCCGACCACTTCGGCGATGTGCCCCCGGGGGGACTGGGTGAGCGCGACGGCGCTGCCGCCCAGCTCCACCCTGAGGCCGTCCCGGCCGGCGGCCCTGGCGATGCGGACGACGGCCTCGGCCTCGGACTTCTTGATCTCCTCCGCCTGCCGCGTGAAGGTGACGGTGGCGTAGGCCGTACGGCCGTCGGCGCTGATCCGGTGGGCCCCGTGCCGGCCGTACGGGCCGGCCACCGAGGCCACTGCGGGCAGGCCGGCGATCCGGTCGAGGGCACGGGTCATGGTCCGCTTCACGGCGGGCGCGCGGACGCTGCCGGAACCGGTGTGCCAGACGACGGTGTCGCTGTCACCGGCCAGGGCCGGGAAGCCGGATTCGAGCAGCTGGGCGGCGCGGCCCGATTCGGTGCCGGGGACCTCGTAGTCGTTCGAGTACGCCGGACCGGCCACCGCGGCGGCCGCGGTGACCCCGCCGAAGGCGAGGAGCCACAGCAGGACGGCGACCAGGCGGTGCCGCACACACCAACGGGCGAGGGCTGCCACGGACGTGCTCCCAGAAGACGATTCGTTGATCTTTGACCGGGAACGATCGTCCATCCACTGAACAGCCCGCAAAGAACGCATGAGCAATCGAAGGACACTCTTGCAGGCGTAGGTGATCGTTTGCCGCGTTCATGGGTCTATTCACAAGAGTGGGAGGCAGGTCACAGGACAGTCCGGCGAACTCTGTCGCCCCGGGGGACACTTCAGTCGAACTGGTCTCCGAAAGCCATGATCATCGTCCCGGCAATCAGCAGCCACAGGGCCCGGCGGGTACGGCCACGGAAGCCGAGGAACGCGGCGAACGCGCACACGGCGGCGCCGAGTGCGTAGGCGGCGGGCACGAGGGCCGGTGCGGAGCCGGTGAGCCGGAGCAGCGCGGCGGCCAGCCCGGCGACGGTGAGCAGGGCTCCGGTGCCGGCGGCGGTCCAGCGGGCCCGGCGGGCCTCCGAGATGTCGCCCGCGTCGTCCGCCGTGTCGTCGTCCACGTCGTCCGCGTCGTCCGCGTCGTCCGCGTCGGCTATGACGGGGTCGGTGTCGGTGTCGGAATCCGTGCGTCCACTCATGAAGGCTGAGCGTAGTACCCACGGCCGAACAATTCGGATGCGGTGCGTCCGGGCGGCTGTTAGCGTCCCGCCGTCCGATCCCGGCGTGTCGCCGCCGACCGAAGCAGGTGCATTTTTTGACGGTCCGACCGAGCTCCCACACATCCCTTTCCCGTACGAAGGAACCAAGGAGCCCGTTCACCGATGTCCGACATCACGCCAAGGACCCCGGACAGCTCTCTCACTGACCGCCTCACCCACCCCCGCTACCCCCGCAGCAGCCGCTACGACGCCCGCTGGACAGTGGAGAACCAGATGGGCCCGCACGCCCTGTGGCTGCTGGAGTGGCTGGCACCCGCCCTCGGCCTCGGCCAACTGCCGCCCGGCGCCCGGGTGCTCGACCTCGGCTGCGGGCGCGCCATGACGTCCGTCTTCCTGGCCCGGGAGTACGACGTCCGGGTCGTCGCCGCCGACCTGTGGGTGAAGCCCGACGACAACGCCGTACGCCTCGCCGAGGCGGGAGTCGCCGACCGGGTGCTGCCCGTGCACGCCGAGGCGCACGACCTGCCGTTCGCCGAGGGCTGCTTCGACGCGATCGTCTCCGTCGACGCCTACCACTACTTCGGCACCGACGACCTCTATCTGCCGACCCTCACCCGGCTTCTGAAGCCGGGCGGGCGGATCGGAGTCGTCGTGCCGTCGGTGCGGCAGGAGATCGACGGGGTCGAGCCGCCCGCACATCTCGAACCCCACTGGGACCCGGGGTTCTGGTCGTTCCACTCCCCCGCATGGTGGCGCCGTCAGTGGACGCGCACGGGGGCCGTGACCGTCGAGACGGCCGACTGGCTGGAGGACGGCTGGCGCGACTGGCTGCTGTGGAGCGAGGTGTGCGCCGAGCAGAGCCCGAGCGAGTTCATGGCCGGCCTGGCCCGTGACTCGGTGGAACTGATCAACGCCGACCAGGGGCGCCTGCTCGGGTTCACCCGGGTCGTGGGGCGCCGCAGGTAGTCGGTTCGAGCGCCGCAGACCTCCCGCGAGGCTCCGCGCGTGACCGCGAAGGCTGCGCAGACAGCGCAACGGCCCCGGAGGACATGCCTCCGGGGCCGTACGAGCAGGGGATCAGCCCTCGCTCACGCCCAGCTTCTCCAGGATCAGCTCCTTGACGCGGGCCGCGTCGGCCTGACCCCGGGTCGCCTTCATGACCGCACCGACCAGGGCGCCGGCCGCGGCCACCTTGCCGCCGCGGATCTTGTCGGCGATGCCCGGGTTGCCGGCGATGGCCTCGTCGACGGCCGTGCCGAGGGCCGAGTCGTCCGAGACGACCTTCAGGCCGCGCTTCTCGACGACCTCGTCCGGGGCGCCCTCGCCCGCGAGCACGCCCTCGATGACCTGGCGGGCCAGCTTGTCGTTCAGGTCGCCGGAGCTGACCAGCTCGGCGACCCGGGCGACCTGCTGCGGCGTGATGGCCAGCTCGTCCAGCGCCTTGCCCGACTCGTTGGCGCTGCGCGCCAGTTCGCCCATCCACCACTTGCGGGCGGAGGCCGCGTCGGCACCGGCGTCGATCGTGGCGACGATCGGGTCCAGGGCGCCGGCGTTGAGGATCGCCTGCATGTCGGTGGCCGAGATGCCCCACTCCGCGAGCAGGCGGGTGCGGCGGGCCAGCGGCATCTCCGGCAGCGCGGCGCGGATCTCCTCGACCCACTCGCGCGAGGGAGCCACGGGGACGAGGTCGGGCTCCGGGAAGTACCGGTAGTCCTCGGCCTCCTCCTTCACGCGGCCCGAGGTCGTCGACCCCGTGTCCTCGTGGAAGTGGCGGGTCTCCTGGACGATCGTGCCGCCGGACGACAGCACGGCCGCGTGCCGCTGGATCTCGAAGCGGGCCGCGCGCTCCACGGACCGCAGCGAGTTCACGTTCTTCGTCTCCGAGCGCGTGCCGAACTTCTCGGCGTCCTTGGGCATCAGCGAGAGGTTCACGTCGCAGCGCATCTGGCCCATCTCCATGCGGGCCTCGGAGACGTCGAGGGCACGGATGACCTCGCGCAGCTCACGGACGTACGCCTTCGCCACCTCGGGGGCACGCTCGCCGGCACCGACGATCGGCTTGGTGACGATCTCGATGAGCGGGATGCCCGCGCGATTGTAGTCGAGGAGGGAGTGCTGCGCGCCGTGGATGCGGCCGGTGGCGCCGCCGACGTGCGTCGACTTGCCGGTGTCCTCCTCCATGTGGGCGCGCTCGATCTCCACGCGGAAGGTCTCGCCGTCCTCCAGCTGTACGTCGAGGTAGCCGTTGAAGGCGATCGGCTCGTCGTACTGGGAGGTCTGGAAGTTCTTCGGCATGTCCGGATAGAAGTAGTTCTTCCGGGCGAAGCGGCACCACTCGGCGATCTCGCAGTTCAGCGCGAGACCGATCTTGATCGCGGACTCGACGCCGGTCGCGTTGACGACCGGGAGCGCGCCGGGCAGGCCGAGGCAGGTCGGGCAGGTCTGCGAGTTGGGCTCGGCGCCCAGCTCGGTCGAACACCCGCAGAACATCTTCGTCTTGGTGCCGAGTTCGACATGGACCTCGAGGCCCATGACGGGGTCGTACGACGCCAGCGCGTCCTCGTACGACACCAGGTCGGTCGTGGTGGTCACGGTGAAAACTTCCCTCTCAGCCCAGCAGGACGTCGTCGTCGCCCAGCCGCTTCAGCTCGCGGTAGAGGATGGCGAGGCCGGTGACGATCGCGACGGCGGACACGGTGGCGTCGATCAGCCGCAGTGTGTCGTGCTCGGCGCGCGCCTTCTTGATCTGCTTGGCCACACCGAACGCGCCGAACGCGGTCCCGGCCATCGACAGGTACGTGCCGGACTTCGACTTCTTGAAGCCCTTGGCCTTGTTCAGTGCACTCACAGCGACGGAGCCTCCTCGATCAGCGGGTGCCCCCACTTTTCCACGAAGGCGGCCTCGACGGCGGCGCCGACCTTGTACAGCCGGTCGTCCTTGAGCGCCGGAGCGATGATCTGCAGGCCCACCGGGAGGTTGTCCTCTGGGGAGAGACCGCAGGGCAGCGACATGGCCGCGTTGCCCGCCAGGTTGGTCGGGATGGTGCACAGGTCGGCCAGGTACATCGCCATCGGGTCGTCGGCGCGCTCGCCGATCGCGAAGGCGGTCGTCGGGGTCGTCGGGGAGACGATCACGTCGACCTGCTCGAAGGCCTTCTCGAAGTCACGCGTGATGAGCGTGCGGACCTTCTGCGCGGAGCCGTAGTAGGCGTCGTAGTAGCCGCTCGACAGGGCGTAGGTGCCGAGCATGATGCGGCGCTTGACCTCGGGGCCGAAACCGGCCTCCCGGGTCAGGGAGGTGACCTCCTCGGCCGAGTGGCCACCGTCGTCGCCGGTGCGCAGGCCGTAGCGCAGGCCGTCGAAGCGGGCGAGGTTGGAGGAGCACTCGGACGGCGCGATCAGGTAGTACGCCGACAGCGCGAGGTCGAAGGACGGGCAGTCCAGCTCGACGATCTCGGCACCCAGCTCCTTGAGCAGCTCGACCGACTCGTCGAAGCGCTGGATGACGCCGGCCTGGTAGCCCTCGCCGCGGAACTGCTTGACCACGCCGATCCGCATGCCCTCGACGCTGCCGTTGCGGGCGGCCTCGACCACCGGCGGGACGGGGGCGTCGATGGAGGTGGAGTCGAGCGGGTCGTGCCCCGCGATGACCTCGTGCAGGAGGGCCGCGTCCAGGACCGTACGGGCGCAGGGACCGCCCTGGTCGAGGGAGGACGAGAACGCCACCATGCCGAAGCGGGAGACCGCGCCGTACGTCGGCTTCACGCCGACCGTGCCGGTGACGGCGGCCGGCTGGCGGATGGAGCCGCCGGTGTCGGTGCCGATGGCGAGCGGCGCCTGGAAGGAGGCCAGCGCGGCGGAGGAACCGCCGCCGGAGCCGCCGGGGATCTTGGTGAGGTCCCAGGGGTTGCCGGTCGGGCCGTAGGCGCTGTTCTCGGTGGAGGACCCCATGGCGAACTCGTCCATGTTGGTCTTGCCGAGGATGACGACGTCGGCGGCCTTCAGCCGCTTGGTGAGCGTCGCGTCGTACGGCGGGATCCAGCCCTCGAGGATCTTCGAGCCGACGGTCGTGGGCACGCCCTCGGTGGTGAAGATGTCCTTGAGTGCGAGCGGGACGCCGGCCAGCGGGCCGAGCTTCTCGCCGCGGGCCCGCTTCTCGTCCACGGCGCGGGCCTGGGCGAGGGCGCCCTCGCGGTCGACGTGCAGGAAGGCGTGGACCTTCTCGTCGACGGCCTCGATACGGGCGAGATGGGCCTCGGTGACCTGGACGGCCGTCAGCTCGCCGGAGGCGATCTTCTCGGCGGTCGCGGCGGCCGTGAGCTTGATGATGTCCGTCATGGTCAGTCCTCCCCCAGGATCTGCGGCACCTTGAAACGCTGCTGCTCCTGGGCCGGGGCGCCGGAGAGCGCCTGCTCGGGGGTGAGCGAGGGACGGACCTCGTCCGCCCGCATGACGTTCGTCAGCGGGAGGGGGTGCGAGGTCGGCGGTACGTCTTGGTCGGCGACCTCACTGACGCGGGCTACCGCGCCGATGATGTCGTCCAGCTGGCCAGCGAAGTGATCGAGTTCTTCGGGCTTCAGCTCCAGACGCGCCAGCCGGGCGAGGTGGGCGACGTCCTCGCGCGTGATGCCAGGCATGCAGCGATCCTCTGGGGTGAGTGTGTGTCGTTTGAGCCCAATCCTATGGGGCGGGCCCCGGTACCCGTGAAACGGTTTGCCGGGGCCCCTCCGTCGGCGCTCCGTCAGCGCCGCCGCGCGTCCCAGGCCTCGCTCCTCAGGAAGTGGTTGTCGTACAGCTTCTGCACCTCCAGCAGGCTCTCCGCAGTGGCCTCGCCGAGGGCGATGCGCTGCAGATGGCGGAAGTACTCGAAGCGCTCGACGCCCGGCGTGATGACGATGAGCAGGTCGGCGTCGGCGCCGGGCACGGCGGCGAAGGCGTGCGGCTTGCCGGGCGGGACGATGACGAGGTCGCCGGGGCCGGCGGTGACGACGTCCTCGCCGGAGAGGATGTCGGCGGCTCCGTCGAGCAGGAAGAACAGCTCGGCCGAGTTGTCGTGCAGGTGCGGCTTGGCGCCGTCGGCGCCGGCCGTGAGGGTGACACGCTGGGCGGACAGGGCGCCGCCGGTCCGGCTGCTGTCGGCCAGCAGGCGCACGGTGGTGGGCACGCGGCCCACGACCTCGGCGTCGGCCTCCCGGACGATCACGGAATCTTCGAACTTCGGTACGAACAGCGACATCTCAGAACCCCCTGGTGACGATGGTGCCGTGGTCAGAAGTGGTGCCGTGGTCAGACGAGGAAGAGCAGCGCGGCGCTGATCAGTACAACGACCGCGGTGGCGAAGTGGATCCCGAAGGCGGCGGCCTTCGCGCCGCCGTTGCGCAGGACTATCAGGGTGTCGCCGAGCGGGACAAGGGCCACGCAGACCATGAACCAGGCCTCGGCCTGCGCTCCGACGAAGGCCAGCAGTGCCAGGCCGACGAGACCGTTGGCGCCGTCCCGGAGGCCCTTGATCGTGAGGTAGGCGCCGGCGTCGCCGTCCGGCCGGGCCGGGACGCCGTAGCCAGCGGCGGCGGGACCGGGCTGGAACAGGAACCGGTACCCGAGAAACACGCAGAGCAGGTCGAGCACGACGGCCAGGGTGTACGCGGTGACAGTCATCCGTCTTCTCCTTGCTAGCAGCGCTAGGGACAAGAGCGAAGCTAGCAGAGCATCGACAGAATTGCTAGCGGTGCTAGAATCACGGTCATGACGATCCAGACGCGCCGGGAGCGCGAACGAGCGGAACGTGAGCGGCTGATCGTGACGGCCGCACGGGAACTGGCCGAGGCGGAGGGCTGGGACGCGGTGACCACCCGCCGGCTGGCCGCCGAGATCGAGTACAGCCAGCCGGTCCTCTACAGCCACTTCAAGGGCAAGGACGCGATCATGGCGGCGGTCGCGGTGCAGGGCTTCGCGGACCTGGCGGCCGAGCTGCGGGCGGCGCGCGCGAAGGCGGAGGGCGAGCGGGAGTCCCTGGCGGC
Source organism: Streptomyces sp. NPDC020362 (assembly GCF_040642095.1). Classification (NCBI taxonomy): domain Bacteria; kingdom Bacillati; phylum Actinomycetota; class Actinomycetes; order Kitasatosporales; family Streptomycetaceae; genus Streptomyces; species Streptomyces sp. NPDC020362. The sequence goes on along the minus strand of NZ_JBFAET010000100.1, from coordinate 5,684 downwards.
GGTGGCGCAGACCTACACGTCCTTCGCGCAACGCCGGCCGGCCCTCTACGACGCGATGTTCACCCACCTGGTGGACCTGCCGTTCGCCACGGAGGAGGCACCGGCCCCGCTGCGGGAGGCGTTCGGCGAGCTGTTCCACGCGGTCGAGCCGATCGCGACGGAGGGCGACGACCCCGGCCTGCTGACGGAGACGTTCTGGGCGGGGCTGCACGGGCTGGCGACGCTGATGCGCAGCGGCAGATTGCCGGCAGAGGCGCACGAGAGGCGGTTGGAGCTGCTGATCGGCCACTTCACGGGCGGCTGAAGGCAGCTGAGCACCCGCAGCCGCCGACGGCGATCAGCCACCACCGGAAACGGCGACCATCCAGCCCAGTCGAACAGGCGGGGTGGGAAAACTACTCGGCGGCCGGCAGCGCCGCTCGCGGCCGCTGCCAGCCGCGGGAGCCCCGCGCCAGCAGCCATGCCGTCGCCTCATCGGGCGGCATCGCCGCGGCGACCAGCCACCCCTGCACCGCGTCGCAGCCGAGATCCCGCAGCCGCTCCCAGGTCTCGTCGTCCTCCACTCCCTCGGCGACGACCAGCAGTCCCAGCGAGTGCGCCAGGTCGACCGTGCAGCGCACGATCTCGGCGTCCTCGGTGTCCACGGCCAGCCGCGCCACGAAGGAGCGGTCGATCTTCAGCTCGCTCACCGGCAGCCGCCGCAGATGCACCAGCGAGGAGTACCCGGTGCCGAAGTCGTCCAGGGACATCTTCACGCCGTGCCCGGTGAGCCCGGCGAGGGTGTCGGCGGCCCGCTGCGGATCCTCCAGCAGCACATGCTCGGTTATCTCCAGCTGGAGCGCTCCCGCGGGGACTCCGTGCCGGGCCAGGCGCGCGGCGACGGAGCCCGCGAAGCCGGGTGTGTGGACATCGCGCGGGGAGACGTTGACGGCCACCGGGACCCGCAGCCCCTGGGCCCGCCAGCGGGCGACCTGAGCGAGCGCGGTCTCCAGCACGTACTCCGTCAGATGGGGCATCAGCCCGGAGGACTCGGCGATCGCTATGAACTCGTCCGGCGGCACCTTCCCGCGCTCGGGATGCACCCAGCGCACCAGCGCCTCCAGGCCGGCGACCTGTCCGTCGAAGCGGACCTTGGGCTGGTAGTGCAGCTGCACTTCGTGGGCGTCCAGGGCCCGGCGCAGATCGCCCAGCAGGCCCAGCCGGTCGGGGGTGTTGGAGTCCCGCTTGGACTCGTAGACCTCGACGCCCGTACGGTCCCGCTTCGCCTGGTACATCGCCACGTCCGCCCGCCGCAGCAGCCCCTCGGCGTCCAGGGCGTGGTCGGGGAAGACGGCAACGCCCGCGCTGGCCTCCAGGACGAGGGTGAGCCCGTCGAGGTCGAGCGGCGAACTGAGCGCGGCGACGAGGCCGCGGGCGACGCGCGTGGCCGATGTGGTGGAGTCGGCGACGGGCAGTAAGACGGCGAACTCGTCACCGCCGAGCCGGGCGGCCTCCGCACCGCGCGGCAGTGCGAGCCGGAGCCGGTCGGCTATCTGCAACAGCAGCCGGTCACCGGCGAGATGACCGAGGGTGTCGTTCACCGACCGGAAACGGTCGAGGTCGATCAGCATGAGGGCGGTGCGCGCGCCTATCCGCTCGGCGTCGTCGAGGGCGGTCCAGATGCGCTCCTGCAGCCACTGCCGGTTGGGCAGTCCGGTCAGCGGGTCACGCAGTTGCTCCTCGGCGCGGGCCCGAGCCATCCACAGCGTGGAGTCGAGGGCGATCAGCGGGATGGCGAAAAGGGGCAGCAGGATCGGCTGGGCGTCGGCGACCACGCACACCAGCGGCGCGATCCCGAGCAGTGCGACGGCGACCAGACCCTGCCTGACCAGGGCGGTGCGGGCGACGGTGGGCAGTCCTCCGCCGCGCGGGGCGTGCAGGTACCACAGCAGGCCGCGGCTCACGGCCAGATAGGCGGCCGCCACGAGCACCACCTCGGGGACCGTGGCGATGCTCCAGCTGTCCGGCCGCCAGGGCCCCTCCACGCTCGGCACGCGCCCGAAGCCGGCGAGCACCAGGGCGCCGACGCTGATCCCGAGGATGTCCACGGCACCGTGCAGCAGGCCCTGCCGCCAGCGGTGCCGCCTGGCTATGCCGACCAGGACGACGACGGTGAGGCTGACCATCCAGGCCGGCACCCAGCCGTACAGCAGCAGGACGGCCAGGGTGAGGGCGGCGCCGGAGCCGGTGCCGCCCCACCAGCGGGCACGGCCGAGCATCACGAGGTGGCCGACGATGATGCCGGTGAGCACGGCCAGCGCCCAGCCGACCGTGCCGCCCGGGAAGAGTGCGTGGTTGCCGGTGAAGGCACGGTAGAAGCCCGCACCCAGGGCGAACCCTGCGGCGGCCACGACGGCCGCGGGCAGCGCGGGCCAGGACACGTGCCGTTCGGCGTCGGTGCCGGACAGCGTGGGGGCGGGCTCGATGGCCAGCGGGATCGCGGTGTGTGCCTCGGGTGCGGTGCCCTCTGCGGCCGGGCCGGTCCGGGTGCCCGTGCGCTCGGCGCCCCGCCCGGTCCACCGGTTCCCCCGCCACGCGCCCGCACGGCGGCGCAGGCGCAGCCGTACGTCCGGGGCGGCGCTCTCGGTCGGTTCCATTCCCGTCCCTCTCACAGCCGGCGGTGCCCACGCCACGCGGCCCGATGCCCGACAACCATCGGCGTCCGCGGTGAAAAACCCGTGCCCTCGGCGAGCAGGGGGATGCCCCAACCGCAGCTGGGCCGGCAGGCGCACACCTCAACAGTAGGCCGCAGAAGGCTTCCTCGGGCAGCGGTCGTCGACGGTTGCCCGAATGCGCCCGGGCCACCCGTATGCATCTGATATGCGCCGATCGGGTGGCCTTCAACCGCTACTCTCCGGTCGGAAGCGCGACTTCGGCCGCCGCGTCGGGGCCCTGCTCCAGGAGGACGCCGAAACCGTCCTCGTTCAGAACCGGAACCTTCAGCTGCATGGCCTTGTCGTACTTCGATCCCGGGTTGTCACCCACGACGACGAACGAGGTCTTCTTCGAGACAGAACCGGTCACCTTGGCACCGCGGCTCTGCAGCGCCTCCTTGGCCCCGTCCCGGGTGAAGTTCTCCAGCGTGCCGGTGACGACGACGGTGAGCCCCTCCAGCGGGCGCGGCCCCTCCTCCTCGCCGGACGACTGGTCCTCCAGCGGGACTCCGGCGGCCTTCCACTTTCGGACGATCTCGCGGTGCCAGTCCTCGGCGAACCACTCCTTGAGAGCGGCGGCGATGGTGGGGCCGACGCCGTCGGTGGTGGCCAGCTCCTCCTCGGTGGCCTGTTCGATGCGGTCGATGGAGCGGAACTCGCGCGCGAGGGCCTGCGCGGCCACCGGCCCGACGTGCCGGATCGACAGCCCGTTGAGGAACCGGGCGAGCGGCCGCTCCTTGGCTGCCTTGATGTTCTCCAGCAGCGCGAGGGTGTTCTTCTTCGGCTCGCCCTTCTGGTTGGCGAAGACCGTGACGACCTTCTCCTCGCCCGTCTTGGGGTCCCGCTTGGGCAGACCGCTGTCCGGGTCGAGGACATAGGCCTTGATGGGCAGCAGCTTCTCCACCGTCAGGTCGAACAGGTCGCCCTCGTCCACCAGCGGCGGGTCGGCCGGCTCCAGCGGGCGGGTGAGCGCGGCCGCGGCCACCCCGCCGAAGTGCTCGATGTCCAGGCACTCACGGCCCGCGAGGTAGGAGACACGCTCGCGCAACTGGGCCGGGCAGGTACGCGCGTTGGGGCAGCGGAGGTCGATGTCGCCCTCCTTCATGGGCCGCAGGGCCGTGCCGCACTCAGGGCACTCGCCCGGCATCACGAACTCCCGCTCGCTGCCGTCGCGCAGGTCCACCACCGGGCCGAGGATCTCCGGGATGACGTCACCGGCCTTGCGGATGACCACGGTGTCGCCGATGAGCACGCCCTTGGCCTTGACGACCTCCTGGTTGTGCAGGGTGGCGAACTCGACCTCGCTGCCCGCCACCGTGACCGGCTCGACCTGCGCGTACGGGGTCACGCGGCCGGTGCGGCCGACGCCCACCTTGATGTCGATGAGCTTGGTGTTGACCTCTTCCGGCGCGTACTTGTAGGCGATCGCCCAGCGCGGGGCGCGCGCGGTGGAGCCGAGACGGCCCTGGAGCCGGATCTCGTCCAGCTTGACGACGGCGCCGTCGATCTCGTGCTCCACGGAGTGGCGCATCTCGCCGTCGTAGCGGGCGATGAACTGCCGTACGCCGTCGAGGTCGTCGACCACGCGGTTGTGCGAGGAGGTGGGCAGGCCCCAGGTCTTCAGGAGGTCGTAGGCCTGGGAGAGGCGGGTCATGCCCGTGAAGCCCTCGAGGGCGCCGATGCCGTGGACCACCATGTGCAGCGGGCGGGTGGCGGTGACGCGCGGATCCTTCTGGCGCAGCGAACCGGCCGCCGCGTTACGGGGGTTGGCGAAGGGCTTGTCGCCGGCCGCGACCAGCCGGGCGTTCAGCTCCTCGAACTTCTCCATCGGGAAGTAGACCTCGCCGCGGATCTCCACGAGGTCGGGGACGTCGTCCCCCTGCAGGCGGTCCGGGATCTCCGCGATCGTGCGGACGTTCGGGGTGATGTCCTCACCGCTGCGGCCGTCGCCCCGCGTCGCCGCGCGCGTGAGGCGGCCGCGCTCGTAGGTGAGGTTGACCGCGAGGCCGTCGACCTTCAGCTCGCACAGGAAGTGGTACTCCTGCTCGCCCAGCTCCCTGGCGATGCGGTCGGCCCAGGCGGCCAGCTCGTCGTCGTTGAAGGTGTTGTCGAGCGAGAGCATCCGCTGGCGGTGCTCGACCGCCGTGAACTCCGTCTCGTACGACCCCGCGACCTTCTGGGTCGGCGAGTCCGGCGTGCGCAGTTCCGGATACTCCTCCTCCAGCGCCTCCAGAGTCTTCAGGAGCTTGTCGAACTCCGCGTCGCTGACGACGGGAGCGTCCTTCACGTAGTACCGGAAGCGGTGCTCCTCGATCTGCTCAGCGAGCTGCGCGTGCTTCTCACGTGCCTCGGCGGGCACTGCCGTCTCCGCCTGCTGCTTGTCGCCGGCCACCGTGTTGTCCTCCCGTTACTCAGGGTTGTCCGCGAGGGATCTCGCCGCCCGGACGCAGTGGGCGAGCACCTGGCGCGCATAGGCGGGGGAAGCGCCCGCGAGACCGCACGCCGGAGTGACCGTGACCGCCTCCGCGAGCAGCCCGGGGTGCAATCCCAGCCTGCGCCACAGCGTCCTGACACCCATGACGCTACCGGCAGGGTCTGACAATGGACCGTCCGTGCCCGGCACGACACCGGCGAACAGGCGGGTACCGCCTTCCACGGCCTCACCGATGGTGTCGTCGTCACGCTCGGTGAGGAGCGAGAAGTCGAAGGAGACGGCGGCCGCACCGGCTCGGCGCAGCAGCGCGAAGGGGACGTCCGGGGCGCAGGAGTGCACGACCACGGGTCCGCCGTCGTGGACGCCGACGACGTCCCGAAGGGCGGACTCCACCATCTGCCGGTCCACGGCCCGGTGCGTGCGATAGCCGCTGGCGGTACGGACCTGTCCGCGCAGTACGGCGGTGAGGGAGGGCTCGTCGAGCTGGAGGACGAGCCGGGCGCCGGGGATCCGCCGCCGCACCTCGGCGAGGTGGAGGCGCAGGCCCTCGCCGAGGG